>JAJZSC010000105.1 GCA_021849995.1 Bacillota bacterium
GTCCGAAAAAGAGTGTCTCGTTGCCGATGAACAAATCAAGGCTTTCCACGAACAAATAAATCAAACATCCCAGGAAAAGGAGCTAAAAACAAAGGAATATCAGGAAGCACAACTGGGACTGCCTGAAGAATTTCAAACGATGGAACTTAAGCAGATTGGTGTTGAGCTAGAGCAGATGAAGGTCAACAGTGCCGAAAAGCTGAAAGCCATTGAGGATTGGGAAAAAAAGCAGGGAGATTACCAGGTAGAAATACAAAAAATCAAAGATCAGATATCCAAAGACAGGATGATCGAAAACGGGATTATCGCGGGGTTGAAAGTAAACCGGGAAAACAGGGAACAGTTTGAAAAGGCTCTAAAGGCAGCGTTGGCAAAACATCAAGAAATACAAAAGGAGCATCTTGATTTTTTACGGACACATCAAATTGAGAGCGCAGCAGCCGAACTAAACAGATTGGCAGTAAATGACCGAAAAATGGGTTTACTCCAAAAACAGATGGAGCAAAACCAGCAAGCACTGAATAAAAAGAGAAATCAACTGGAACAACGTAAAGAAGGACTTCAGGCGTTGAACAGCGAGTACATAAAAGTTGAAGCCGAATGGGAGAATCTTTCTAAGCAGGTGAATGAAAGAGAAGAAAAGCTCAGGGAATTGGCCGGCCATGATCCCATCGAAGAACAAATAGCAAGAATCGATAATCGGCTTGAGGGGTATCAAAGGCTGGAAAAACAGTATCAGGAAAGCCTGAAAAATAAAGAAAAACAGTATCATGAACTGACAGCCAATCAATCGCTGCTGACCAATCAAAGGAACATCTATTCCGATAGCCTAAAGGGAGAGGAAAGCAGATTACAAAAGAATCTGCTGGAAAAAGGGTTTAACGATAGCGATGAGGCGCAAGGGTCCATCCTTCCAAAGGACCGGCAAAAGGTTTTACACGATAAAATCACCGAATTTGAACAAGCTGTTACTAACATACAAGCCCAAAAGACCCTGTTGCAGAAAAAGCTGGATTCCCGAAAAATCAACGAAGAGGAATGGGATCACCTAAGTACCCACTATCATCAAATGACAGCGCTTAAAGAAGAATGCGTTTCACGCAGTGAGGTTGAAAAGAATAACTTCAATATACTGAAGGACAAGCATGACAAGTGGGTGGTTTTAAGTAGTATTTACAACGAACTGACAAATAAGCAAGGCCTTTATGACCAAATCCAGAAACTCCTGAGAGCTGACAGAGGGAGGGACAACAGCTTTATTGATTTTATTGCCGAGGAAAGGCTTCGTTATGTGGCTGCAAAAGCCTCCGAAACCCTTGGGGTGATGACCAAATACAAATATGCTCTGGAGTTAGATACCAATGCCGGTTTCATTATCCGGGATAATGCCAACGGGGGTGTCCACCGTATGGTATCTTCGTTATCGGGGGGAGAAACCTTTCTGACATCATTATCTCTGGCGTTGGCTTTGTCGGATCAGATTCAGTTAAAAGGCCAGAGTCCGCTGGAGTTCTTTTTCCTGGATGAGGGCTTTGGTACTCTGGATTATAATCTTTTAGATACCGTCATTGATTCCCTCGAACGCCTCAGCAAAAAAGAAAGGGTTATCGGAATCATCAGTCACGTGCCCGATCTAAGGGAACGGATAGCCAAAAGACTCATCGTAGATCCGCCGTCCTCTCAAGGAGATGGCAGCAGGGTCCGTATTGAAAAGGCTTAATTAATGGAGCAATCATTCGGAAATGTTTACATTTGTACCTATCCATGTTCTGATATAAAGCAGCTGGCAGGATGCCTTTCTTGAACAGCAGATAAACAACTTTTGCGGTATAATAAGATTATTCTAAAGGATCTCTTTTAGAAAGAGGTAATTGTATGAGTAATCTTATTGGATGTTTTTCTGTTTAGTCTTTATTATTGCTGGGTTTGATTATCGATTCCAATGGTCACATAATAATCTGCGAGCAGATTGTAAAAACTGTTTTGCTTTGTGCTGTGTGGCACCCTTTCGTTACAGCCAGCCCATCCGATTCATGGTGCGATCCGATCCATGCTTGACGAGACCGAACAACTCACTCACCTCAGCCCTGATTCCCTTATGGAACTGGACGTGGCAAAACATAGAGAAAAGGTTAATATGTTGCTCTTAAAGACCAGTGAATTTGTACGAGCCGAAGTTCGTAAGGGTCAAAAAGTTCAGTTTGGTATGAAGGAACAAAAGGGAGATTAATACGGTCAAAAAGCAAAAGAAAACGTTTAAGGGGTTAAACTATGAAAAAAGCTTTTTTGCTGGTATTTATCTTATTGTTGAGTTTTTCTTTGTTTGGCTGTGTAAATGGGGGCATTCAGTCTCCGTTGGACAAAGAAGGGCAACCCAAGGAGAAGCCGCAACAAACCGATAACGATAAGGCTGCGGTGGCCAGTCTGGTTGAAAAATTCGGCAGCAGGCTTAAAAAAGTTTCCCTTCAAGCCCCTAAAGACATAGTAAAAAAGAGTATGCAGGAGAACTATGGCGATGTAGTATCCCCTTCGCTTCTTGCAGAATGGGTAAATAATACACAGAATGCTCTCGGGAGAGTTGTTTCGAGTCCATGGCCAGAGCGTATTGAAATACAAAGAATTGAGAAAATGTCGGATTCTGCGTACGATGTTAAGGGACAAATTATAGAAATAACCAGTGTGGAGATGGCAAATGGCGGCGCTGCAGCCAAGCGGCCAATTAGTCTCGGGGTAGCGAAAGTGGAAAACCGTTGGATGATTACTTCGGTTAAGCTTGGCGCGTATCAAGAAACCGACGCAACAGTATACAGAAATATCCAATATGGTTTTAGTTTTTCTTTACCGAAGACCTGGAAAGGTTATTCGATTGTAACGACCCAATGGGAGGGTTTGGCTATAGGCAGTTCACAGATTGTAGAAACCGGTCCTCTGATTTCCATCAGACACCCTCAATGGACTACTGATAACCCGCGGCAGGATATTCCCATTATGGTTTTCACGCTTACCCAATGGAATTCACTTCAGCAGGAAAAATTTCATATCGGTGCGGCTCCTAGTGGACCAAGCGAGCTTGGTCGCAATGCCAGTTATGTTTTTGCGCTTCCTGCACGGTATAATTTCGCATTTCTCGCAGGGTTTGAGGAAGTGGAAGACATCTTGAAAAATAATCCCCTTCAGGCCAATGACAGTTAATCTGAAAGCTAGAATTTTTTAGACATCTGTTACAAAGCTAAATCATTGTAATTAAATAAGTGAGTGTTTCTCTAAAAGCAGAAGCATTTTACAGCTTTGGCATATAGCTATCAACTCTTTCGACAATCTGTTCAACAAGGCTCTTTTTTGTCTCCTTCCGGTCATCCCTAAATTCTTGATAGGTTGTTTCGATACCGGATTGAATCGGAGTACCTCTTTCTCTGTTATTATTCACAAGTAACACCTCCTTTAAATTTTTGAAATTTCTTTATATTCAGAATATAGCACCGGAAGCAGTATTGAACAAGAAAACTAAGGCAAGAGGTTGAAATTTATGGTTCAAGAATAGTATATTGCGGTTAAGCTGTTTAAATATTAATAAACTTCTAATATCTATTGAAGGCTTAAAAAAATGACCGTTCGCAGTTTTATAATAATTATTTTTCAATCTTTTAAAAGGAATTCGTAAGTTCTTGAGTCGATCCAAATAATTAACTCTTTAGATTGTGGGAACACTGAAAGTGTAGTTAGCAAAATGTTGTAGGTGATATTTATGACCTGGTGGGTATTTGGAGTAGTAGCATGGTTAGCAGGCGTACTTTTGGTACCTATAAATTATTGGAAAAAACTATGGCCATTAGGGATAGCCGGAATGGCGATCATTTATCCTATTGATAGTACATTAGTAAGTTTGGGCGCTTTTGATTTTGGTTTTGGCACTGTCAAAATATCCGGTGTCCCTATTCCATACTGGCTTAGTTATATCCCAGGGGGTATATTGTTTGGCTATTATTGTCCCCCAAAACGGTTGTCAAGGCTAACCTACATTGTTATTTTAGCTTTTGTCCTGATGGTAGTAGAACTGTTTATGATTTGGCTAGGTTATTTCAACTATCATAACTGGAACCCCATAAAATCGTTCATTCTTAACGCAGGCGGTTTTACCATCATGCTGTGGCTAGCCCAATGGTTAGGGCTTGCTGGGAAAGAAGATATTCAATTTAATAAAGTTTAGGCTTCATCACAACCAGTATTGAATAAGAAAAACTTTGACTGAACAAGAGATTCTTCTATCTAAAAAACAGCCTTGCAAGTATAGAAAGGGGGCTGTTTTGTTATTCTTCCATGGTCTATCCTTTTGCAAAGGGATAAAACCTTAAAAATGTTTAGAGATGACTGTGGCAGTTTAAAAATGATTAGGATGAGATAGTGTCAAATAAAGTTCGCAAAATCCATCAGAACTCCTAAAAGGTTATGCGGCTTTTGCATGCTTCTGTTGAATCTTCATGATGGTTTTCGGGTTAATATATGAACGACCGCTGGACCAGTCTTCGCTGTACTCAATAAGATAACTGGTCACTAATCGAATATAAGAATCCAAACTGGGGAATATACCAACAACCCTGGTTCTACGGCGGATTTCCCGATTTAACCTTTCCAGAATGTTGGTGGAAGCTATCTTCCGGGAATCAATTTCGGAAAAGCTAAAAAATTGTAGCGAATCCTCCAGCCCTTCTTCCAGGATGTTAATAGCCTCGGGATATTTGGACTCAAATTCATCCATCAGGGAATTGGCATATTTCTTGGCACTGTCTAAGTCGGGTTGAAGCCATATTTGCTTGAGCTTTTCGGCAAAAACTTGCTTATCCCGGCCAGAGATATGAGATAGAATATTACGCATAAAATGCACCTTACACCGCTGCCAGGAGCAGCCAACGAAGGATTCTCTGACTGCTTTTATTAGTCCTTTATGGGCATCGGAGACAACCAGCCAGACCTTTTCCAAGCCCCGAGCTTTTAGGTTTTTAAACAGCTCGTTATATGTTGCCGCTGATTCTTCATACATCGGTTCTATGGCTAAGATATCTCTTTTTCCCTCTAAATCAATGCCGGTTACAACAGAACCGCCATGTTTTTAACGATTCTGTTATCCCGGATTTTCTCATAGAGAGCATCTACCCAAAGCACCGGATATTCCTTGTTTAATGTTCGGTTCCGGAATGCTTCAACCTGTTCGTTGAGATCCTTGGTTATGGCAGATACCTGGCTTCTTGAAATGGATTCAATTCCTAATGTTTTGGCCAGCTTTTCGATTTTTCTGGTTGATACACCATTGATATAGGCTTCCTGAATCACGTTCATTAAGGCCGCCTCAGAGCGCTTTCTTGCTTCCACAAAAAATGGTATGTAGCCGCCATTTCGTATTTTTGGCACCATTAAATACATTGTCCACCTCCGGGTCTAGAGACGACGAACCCGATATCCTGATCGATAACCCTGTCGCTCTGGAGCCCGTTCTGATTTTTCAGCCCCAAGCTTAGCTTCAACTTCAGCTACCATCAGTTTTTCGCAGAGCCATTTTAGCATGGATAGCATGGGATCTTCTTCAGTCATAAATTTGATTAGCATTTTTTCAAAAGGCAAGGTAGAATTTTGATAGGCCATCGGATATACAACTCCTTTTTGGTTTGCTGGACACTTACCTTTTCGGAGTTGCCGATGGCTTTTCCTTTTCACTTTTGCGAACTTAATTGTACTCTATCGGATGACCATATCTTAATCTGTCGGCAAGGGTTTTTATCTTATAGTGAAGGTGAAAATCTTTTAAAACATAAAAAAATCAAGGGACTTTTGCGCTGATTGCGCTGCATCCCTTGATTTGCAAGACTTTGGAGGCGACACCCGGATTTGAACCGGGGAGTGGAGGATTTGCAGTCCTCTGCCTTACCACTTGGCTATGTCGCCGGGGACATAAATGGAGCGGAAGACGAGATTCGAACTCGCGACCCTCGCCTTGGCAAGGCGATGCTCTACCACTGAGCTACTTCCGCATACTTGTTCTTATTTATTTGGATGGTGCCACGGGCCGGAATCGAACCAGCGACACGCGGATTTTCAGTCCGCTGCTCTACCGACTGAGCTACCGTGGCATATGGCGGAGCTGACGGGACTTGAACCCGCGGTCTCCGGCTTGACAGGCCGGCATGTTAACCACTACACCACAGCTCCCCAGGTCAAAATCAGTCATTTCAATGCTTTCGCCGTTAACTGACAATGATAAGTATACAAAATGTTGGTTAAGAAGTCAAATGGTATTTTAAAGATTTTTATAAGATAAGCCCTAAATCAGAGTAAAGTCAAAAATAAATAAGAAGCAAGGAGGAAAAGCCAGGTTTATCCAGTATTACTCTCGATGAAGGGAAAAACCCCGGGCTTGAAAAACCCAGGGGAATGAAAGAAGAAATCAATTCAGTGAGCGACCTATACCATAATATTCCTTTGTTCAAATTATTCCACTCCGGAATAACAAAATATGGTAGAAACTTTTCTTCTGGACCGGTGTAGCTTGGTTCTTCCATTAGGATAGTATCAAATAAAAGATTAGGGCTTAAAATATAAGGAGAATGGTTTACATTCGGTATTGAGGTGATTATTTTGGTAGACAGACCGATTCTTAAAGAGATTTTAGAAATAGCCTTAAGGAATGGCGGGGATTTTGCTGACATTTATGTTGAGCATAAAAAGATGACCGCAATTGGCTGTGAGGGTGGCAAAATAGAGAAGGTTCATTCCGGCCTTGATGTGGGAGCTGGAATTAGGGTGCTGGCTGGAGAATCAACAGCCTACGCTTATACCAATGACCTAAGCCGCCAGGGCCTTTCAGAGGCTGCCAAAATTGCTAGTCACGCCGCGCAGGGTGACAAAAAAGATTACAACATTGATCTCCGTAAACTGAAACCTTTGGTTGAGTTCGACTATGGGTTACGTCCGGATCAGGTTCAAACAGAGAAAAAGGTCGTTGCTGTTCAGGCCGCAGACAAGGCAGCAAGAGCGGCCGATCCCGAACACATCAAGCAGGTTATTGTGGGGTATGGTGATGTGATTCAAAAAGTCATTATTGCTAACAGTGATGGTGACTTCGTGGAGGATGAGCGCATCAGAACCAGAATGATGGTTCAGGTAGTGGCATCAAAAGGGGATACCATCCAAACCGGTTATGAAGCAGTGGGCAGTCTGGCTGGTTTTGACTTACTTGAAAGGAACAGTCCTGAAAAGTTAGCCAAAACTGCTGCCAACAGGGCAGTAGAAATGCTGGATTCGCAGCCTGCTCCATCGGGTAGAATGCCGGTGGTGATGGCTGGTGAAGCTGGAGGAACCATGGTCCATGAAGCTTGTGGCCACGGTTTGGAAGCTGATTTGGTTCAAAAAGAGCTATCGGTTTATTCTGGTGCTAAGGGACAAATGGTCGCTTCAGAATATGTAACTGTAATTGATGATGCCACTTTAGCAGACAAGTATGGTTCATACAGCTTTGATGATGAAGGGGTTTCTTCGAAAAAGGTTGTTCTCATTAAGAATGGAGTGTTAACAGACTTTCTGTATGATCGGCTGACAGCGAACCAAGATGGGGTGCTTTCCAATGGTCACGGACGAAGAGAGTCATACCAACATAAACCAATCCCCCGAATGGCAAATACTTACATTGCAGCCGGGAAAGAAGACCCGGATCGTCTGATTAAAGAGGCTGGACAAGGGGTATTGGTTACCAAGATGGGTGGAGGACAAGTCAATACTACAACCGGTGATTTTGTTTTTGATGTCGCCGAAGGGTTTTTGATCCAGGATGGGCAAAAGGGTCCGATGATTCGGGGGGCAACGCTCACCGGTAATGGCCCTGAGGTGTTAAGGAATATAAAGATGGTGGGCAAGGATATCGGTTTTACCATCGGCACCTGTGGTAAAGACGGTCAAGGGGTCCCGGTAAGCGATGCTCAGCCAACCATGTGGATTGATAACATTGTGGTGGGCGGAACTGCTCAGAGCAAAGGAAACGGAAAAATCCGGAGAATATAAAAAAGCCCTATAATTACGGCTCATTTGAGTGTAGCCAGAGGAGGCTTTTTTGAAACGCTTTTAACGGAAAGCGGGAAACAGAGGAAGAATTGTGCTTTCCTAAGCGTTATAAAAAAGCCCTATAATTACGGCTCATTTGAGTGTAGCCAGAGGAGGCTTTTTTGAAACGCTTTTGACGGAAAGTCGGAAACAGAGGAGAACTGTACTTTCCTAAGCGTTATAACAAAAATGGAGTGTGAAGGGGGGGATAACCCCTCTTTTTTTATTGAAAAATTAATTTTTAATAGTTATGGATGAGGGTGGCTTTTGGATTGAAAAGTTAATAGTAAGAAGATCCGGTTTTTTATGGTTCCATCAGCAGGAACAGGATAACACTTAGCGAATATAATCATAGGCTTATGGTGTCGATAATAATTGATAAATGATCATTCATGTCGAATATTATTATTATCAAAATGAACACGTAGCCAAAGGGAAAAGATTCTGTGATTTCCCGGGGTGAGAGCATGCTTGAATTTACAATGCTGGTTATCGTGGCCAATTTATCGATTTTGGCGTGCTTATATGTTATACGCCATACGATTGCCATCAAAACTCCTGTCCTGCTTATTGCGGTTGGGATTTCGGTGTTTTTTTGTGTGCTGTTCCCTGTTCTGGCTGTTCGGGTACCCTATCCAATGATCATATACTTGTA
>JAJZSC010000106.1:0-7193 GCA_021849995.1 Bacillota bacterium
AATTAGCCGTAGACCGATTAAACAGGTCCAAACGTATTGCTGCATAAATTTTTCTGAAAAGCGTTATGAACGAAATTCTGGAGTGCTAACCTTTGCAAACTAAACATTATGAAATCGACTCAAGTAGCAATAAATACGCGTCAAACTATAAGCATCTTCTTTATCATCATGATAATACCAATCATACACTCTACAATTCTTATATTCAAATTCAATTCTATATAATGGATTTGATCCTGACTCTTTTTCATGATGAACCATAACAGGAATGCGTTGTCCTTGATATTCAAAATCATCCAGCGTATATAAATACCTTAGACTCATAAATTTTACCTCCCCATTTGACCCACACCCGGAACAACTTTTCCAAACTTCTCATTCTCGACATTACGTAAATATATTTAAACAAATACTAAAAGCCCGCAAGCTGACATCACTACCATACAGGCGCGCATTATTCTCAAAATCTAAACTCCAAAGTTTTGATTTTTGGTTAAAGCTTTGGTCTCCATACCATTGCATTATACAAAGGCTTAAGCAGCGTAATATAATTAATGATTTCATCACTAATTGAATCAATATTACTAAGCGCTTTATCATCGGCCGGATAAAATAACTTTAAATACGATTCGAATCCATCTCTATCATATTTTTGAATGAACTTGCAAAAACCCTCTGCTTCTTCATTATCTATTTCAAAGTAATGATATTCATCTGTTGCGTCATTATATATTTCCCATGTCATACCATATCCTTGTAACTTAGAAATCTCTTTAGTTATCCTCGGTTCAAGCTGATCCATCTTTTCCTGTACATATGCTCTATCAATTGCATCATGTCGCACCGCAAGAAACAAGTTTATTTCAAAACCTTTTGGCACAATACAAAACTGTAAACATCCATGCTTCTGGAACCCTTTTATTTCATCTTTTTCCTTATAGTCTAGCCACTGATTAAGAATATCGACTTCTTTTTTAGTCTTACCATAACGAATACCAAGCCATCCAACCCTTCCTTTATTATATACACATGGGCGGATAACAGATGTAACATGTTTGGGGTTCCAGTGACAGTTTACTCCAAGTTTTTTAATTTTGGAGTAGACTTTATCATGAATCGCTAACATTTTATTCTGTACAATTTTTCTCTGTTCTCTAATATCCATATCATCCCTTGGTGCATTTCTATTAAAAAAAGTCTCGTAATCAGAAAATGAAAAATAGAAGTCATCAATGTCATAATCATCTGAATCCATAGCATCGTCCTGATGTATATATCCCTTTATCTTTTTCCTGAGTTTTTTCTGAGCCTTATTGAGGGCTTCAATTTCAGCTTGGTAATCAAGATAATAATTTATTACGTCATTATTAACCTCAGTTGAATTAAAATCACAATAATTAAAAAAGCGTTCTAATTCAGCAAGCTTTTCACCTTCAACCTCTTCAATGCTGTCAAACTCAATGTTCTTAGAAAAACCTCCCATTGTTAAGTTGGAAGAACCGAAGACCACTTTATTAGTTTGTCCCTTCAGTAAATAAACCTTAGAATGGAATGTATGATTAAAGAATATTTTAGCTTGAGCAATTTTACAAATCTCTTGCAACAATTCATGTGGCTTATCCTGTGAAAATTCATTAGAGATATATACGTGAACACTTTCTCTCTTCAAGTTATTCTTTTTTACCACTTCCTTTAATATACGGAGTCCTTCATTGGAGAAAAAAGCTGTTCCGAAATATAATTCTGTAACTTTATCAACACAATGCAATTCTTCCTCTAAAATAATATTGCTAACATTCTTACTCCAGTAATACATACGTTTCCCCTCCCAATCCAGCCGGAATCCACAACGGGGGCATTCTTGTCCTTACCATATTTTGTTATTTAATCCAGGACAGTCTGATAAAGCCAAAATTCATCTCTACTACAGAACTATTTTTCAAGCGGTACAAATCCAAAATTTTCATTTCACCCTAAAGTACTTTAGAATATCAATATTGTGTATATTCAGTGTAAAATTCTTCATAATTAATAAATTACCTTTATTACCAATAGAATTTTTTAAGAGTTTTCTTTTCATCACTTTCTTCGTGATCACGTTCTCCAAGAACTTCATCATTTCTCGCAATTATTGGGTCAAACCAGTCGGCTTTCTTCTTAGCCCAATCAATCAATTCCTCATCAATATTTTCGGCTGACTCTAAAGCAGAAATAAAGGCTCTGATTTTACAGGCAGTGTCATAATCCTGTGCCATATTGGTCAACGCAATTGTCCGGTCAACTTCTTCGTTGTAGCGTTTGCGGCGTTCTTTGCGCAGCCTTTCCTCTTCCTCTTGTTTACGCTTAGTTTCCTCACGTGCTTCTCGGTCAAGGCGAACCACTTCAGATTCTTCATAGAGTTCGATTAGTATATCACCAAGCCTGGATTCAATATTAACCGTATCTGTATCCCTAAAATATCTGCCCTTACGAATACAGATTCTAAGTTTTCCATTAAAAACATAGTCATACTTACGAATATTGGGTTTACTAGCCCAGGTGTGATGGCGCTCTGCATCTTCATAGATAAGTAATTCCTTTGCTTCTTGCCGAGTGATTTGATGTTTGACTTCATCTTGTGCCTCAAACACTTCAAGATAGACCTGTTCACTTCTAACCTGGAGAGAAAGATCATTATTGACTGAACCGCCTAAACTTTCAACTTGACGATAAAGCGTATCAAGTATCCGATAAACCCTTGGAAGGGTTTCATCTGAGATAACACCAGCTAGAAATGGTGGACGATTGGAATAGTTATAGTTACTGAAACCTTTTTGCGTACCCTCAGGCCTCATGTTTTTATTATTCCATTCTTTGACCACAGACCTATAGGCAATTATCTTTTTATGTAATTGTGCATTTTCAGGCGATACCTTAACTTGTTGTGCAGCATGAAGTACTTGTTGTGTCTCGCCTTCAGATAAAAATACCAGCGGTTGCCCTGTTGCATTACTGACCTTTACGCCTTCAAAAGTCCTTGCCCCGACTGTCTCAGTAACTCCTTTTGTTTTTGGGAGCGGGGCCTTTTTGGGTTTTGCCCCTGCGCGAATCTTTGACCAGTAACCCCGGGGTGGAACAGGTACATTAAGTGATTTACAGATTTTATGTATAGCCACGTCTGACACGCCATATTGAGCTGCAACATCAACAACAGGTTTTGCCCACACCTCTTCATAGAGTTTTTCCCGGTTATAAATGTTTTGCTTTCCATCCACCGATCGATAAATAGTCCGATTATCTTGAGGAGTAGCCACCTCTTTAGCTCCCTGCTGCTTTTGAGGTGTTTCCTTATCCTCCACGGCTTTATTTGAATCCGGGGTTTCCTCAACTTTGGATTCTTTATTCACTTCAGTAACAGCAATAGATGCAGCAGTAGTTTTGGAGCGTTTGGGAGTAGAGTTAGCTGGCAGCGAAACTTCAATTACTCTAGACTCTGGCAACGGTATTTTTGTTACGGCTTTACCAAATTTGAGTTGTGTCCAGTATCCCGAAGGCGGGTATGGAATATCTGCTTCGTTACATAATTTGAGCAATTCGACGTAAGGCACGTTATATTTCTTTGCTGTACCGGACACGGAGATCTTCCATATCTCATCATACAATTGTTCTCTGGATAACTTTATAACTTGCTCTTCCGTCAATGTAATTCCTCCTCTTTCTCCATGTTTATCTGGTTAGGTGAAATATTTTCGGAATCCATATTCTTCTGCTTTGAATCTGTATCCAGCGAAAACGCATATTCAAATAATTTTATATCTCTTGTTCTGCGCTTTCGCTTAATATAAAAAGCAGGTCCTTTTTCATTTCCTCAAACTGCGAAATGATTGTGTTGAGGTTCTTTTCAATATTTTGAACCTGAACATTGGTTATCCTCCCATGCTTATAGGCAATCAGGCGTTCATCAATAATATGGTAACTCCAGCTATCAGAGTACCGATCTTCATTTTTAATTGCAAATCCGATTGGTAATAAATCATTTCTCATTCCGATGCTCACAGCCATAGGTGATATTCCCAGATAATTCGCAGCAATTTGGCAAGTAATTTTCGAGAATTTTCTTATATCTTCATCTGTATATTTACCCATTTGTTTCACCTCGAATCTGTCTCAATTTTTCCTCCCTGCTTTAAACAAGTGTTGTAGCGTAAAAATGAACAATTTATTTTTCTTCCTTTATAGCAGCAATTACTAATTTCATCTTTGATTTTGCAACCATATTTTGTACTTCCCCAACTGTGTAAGTACCACCCTGCTTTGAATGTAACACCATGTGGCAATTGGGACAAACAGGTACTAGATCATGTTCCGGATCAACTTCATAGGTGTCATCAATTAAGTGCAGTGGCTTGATGTGGTGAATATGTATTTTCCCTTCTAAATCTTGGCCGTAGAAGGATCCAAAGTCAAAACCACAGATTACACACTTGCTACCACGTATCTGAATGCATTTATACCGTGCATTAGGGTTCCGTTCATAAGCGTTTACAATAATCTGCTTTTTTGTCCCTTCAGTATAGGATTCGCATTGGGTGACAACCAGCTCTTCAGGCAAAAGCGGCAATTCCACTATTTCCTTTTCGAGCGATGTTGTTTGGTCGAAGATAGATACGATATTTTTAGATGTACCATCCGTTTCCTTAAGAATAGTAGAAGTATTCTCCATGAGCGCACTTGAAATAGTCGGAACCCTAGCATCGTCGTTTTCAGGCAGACGCGGTAAATCCAAATCAAGATCGAGGTAATCTGCCAGCTTATACCATTCTGTACATTCTCGAATTCTTTTTAATTCTTGAGAGAATAACTCCCTTTCAGTTTTACCCTTAGTATCAATCCCTAGCTGCATCATCAGATCGTAGAATCCAACTCCGGCAGTTCCACGGCCTTTACTGACAACTTTTGCCGAGAGCAGAGGTAGTCCAAGTTGCTTGCACAATTTTGAAATCTCACCAATTTCTCTACCGACCTGCCTATGAAATATCGGAGGATTTATTCGATTAGCCAATTCATTATACTCAACAACGCTTTCGCGCTTAATTACAGTCAACAGCAACTGTTCTGCTAGTTTTTTCTGGGTATCAGTTAATCTCATAGTATCACCCCTGCTTTATGTTCTCTAGCAATCCTTTCCTCTTCCTTTTTCCATAGGACATTCATTTCACTAAATGCAGATTCACATGTGTTTGATGCAAGTTTTCGCATATGAGTAATCTCGTCAGAAAGACCATGTCCCCAGTTCACATCTACAAGTTTAAACAAGTGGTAAGTCGTTTCATCAGTGCATCGAGCAATAGTCGTAATAGTGCTGTCTTTGGAGAGGATTTCATATGGATATTGAACCGAAATGACAATCAGATTGGTCTCTAAATTGGGACAATCTTTATCCCAGCAAAGAAGTATAAATTGTCCACTTCCAAATCTAAAAATGTACGATAAAGCTAAACCCTCAAATTTTTCAACTTCGAGATGCTCGCGACGAAATATCTGTCCTGTCTCATAGTCAATATTTAGAATAATACTATTCGAAAGAAGTATCGGGGATTTACTCCATCGTAACTTTATATTGCCAAACATATAGTCTGGAACTGGGGATGTATTAACTGCAAGCCCTGCAAGGATGGTTATTTCTTTTTTGGGTGTGACATCATCTTGATTAAGTAAGAACCCTATAATTTCGTCATTAAAATAAGAGATATCATCGTGATTTGACCTTAAATCATTATAAGCGTATTTCAAAAGAATCTTTTGCAAAAGTACATAGTTATAGTCAATCTCTACGGTGTCATCGGCATCATACGATTGCACGAAATATTTCTGCACTATTCTTTTAGCATTGTTATCTATGTACGATAACTTATTATTGTTGCAATCGGCACAAACATCATTTATCACTGGATCAGCTGAGTATATTCGCTTACGATTTTCGTCAATAGTCAAAAAGCACTCTGGGAACAAATCCAGGATACAACTTGAGATAATATGTTCACGAGTAGCCTTGGCTTCATTGCCGCAATACGCACATTTCATTCATAATCCTCCAGATTCTCTCTATACTCTTTTATTATAAGCTAACTCATTAGTAAATTGGGTAATTTATACATCATTAATCACACTTAATTTTCCTCATACTGATTGCACTGTGTAGTGGAGAGCGATTTCAAAGCATTAATAAAACTTCATAAACGAGAAAAAATGCCCCGCAAAGTTCCGTTAACTATGTGGACATAAAATTTACCCTCAGCCCCAGTGAGGAAAACTACTTCTGCCAGGCAAATAATAATAGCTCGCAGGGTCCACATTATTTATTGGCAACCCTGCGGGCATCTTTTCTCATATTTGCGATGGATTCCCCACTTTACATTCCCGGATAACACTAGGCTTTCGTTTTGTGCCACTGCTGAGATTAGCGTCAGCAACAGTTCGCCTTCACTTTTCATGGTGTGTATCTTTTCTCGTTCGAAGTAAACATCTACGCCGATTGCCCTTAACGCCCGGATGCTGTTTAAAGCGTCTAAAGTATTTCGGCCAAAGCGAGATACACTTTTCGTGATAATCCTATCGACAGCCCCTTCTCTACAGTCCTCCATCAACCTCATAAAGGCATCCCGCTTGCGCATATCTGTGCCTGAGATGCCTTGATCCGTATAAATACCTACTAAAGTATAGCCGGGATTTTCGTTGATGTACTTCTCATAGTACTGGATCTGGTTGTTAAAGCTTAACAGTTGCTCTTCACTGTTCGTAGAAACCCTGCAGTACGCTGCTACCCTCAGCTTCTTCGTTTCATCATCAGCGGCTGTTTGCTCTGGTGTACTCGACAGCGGGTATAAGACGGAAATTCTTTTGGGACCTCTTTTTTGGACTTTCATTCCTTATCTCCTCCACAACCATGGCCTCTGTGATCGGTGTATCCCTGGTTAGCTCCTGCAGTGTTTTATCCGATATCCGCATCCCACGGCAAACAGATTTTCCCTTTTGCATATAGGTTGCGCAGATCCAACTGACCCATCGACCTTCATGGACGACGCGGATCAAACTGCTGCTGCAGTATGGGCACTTAATCATTCCCGTTAGTGGGTAGAACTTTGTCTTGCGGCCCTCCCGTATAGCCTGAGCAGCCTCCCAATCCTGGCGGCTAACGATGCCGGGATGGTTAT
>JAJZSC010000106.1:7203-8640 GCA_021849995.1 Bacillota bacterium
TGCTCTTTTTGTCCCCGATTGATCCGTTGCTTGCCGTTCTCCGCGACATAGTTCTTTTGCAAAAGGCAATCTCCTTGATACTTCTCGTTGGAGATAATACTGATGACTCGGCTTGATTTCCACTCTTTTTGAGCGTAAGTTGGGACATTCTGCTCATTGAGAATACGGGCAATGCGATAGGCCGACACCCCCTCCAGATAAAGCCGGTAAATCTGGCGGACGATGTCGGCCTGTTCCTCGTTAATGACTAGGTTGCCGTGGTTGTCTTTATCGTAGCCGAGCAGACGGTTGGTATCGACCATCACCTCTCCGGCTTTAAATTTATTGCGCATAGCCCACTGCACATTGCTGCAGACGGATTTACGTTCTTCTTCAGCGATGGCTCCCAAGACACTTAACATCAGTTCCCCTTCAGCGCTCAGCGTATGGATCGATTGTTCTTCGAAGAGCACAGCCACCCCGGCCTCTTTAAGCTCTCTGATGGATTGAAGGAGCGTCACCGTGTCTCGGGAAAAACGGGAGATGGACTTCGTTAAAATCAAGTCAAGATTTCCCGCCTTAGCAGCGTTCAGCATGGCCTGGAACCCAGGACGCTCCTCCTTGGCACCGGATACTCCCGAGTCCGAATAAATACCGCAGTATTCATAGTCTGGGTTAGAGAGAATCCGGTGCTCATAATAGTCCGTCTGGTTCTGAAGCGAATTGAGTTGACCGACGTGTTCCGTCGAGACCCGGACATACGCGCAGGTTCTCAGTTTTAGAGGCTTGAGAAATGGGTTTTGTTGACGAGGGATTTCGATGACCTTTCTTGTATTCATAGTGCTAACCTCGCTTACGACTCAATGGTCCAAGGGAGTTCTGTTCCATCTTTAAACTGAAAGACGACTTCATGTTCTGATTTAATCACCATCGTATTCAGAGTTGCACACCACAGACTCTCATCAAACTCAGTCAGCAGTTGATCCTGCTTTTTTAGTTCCTTTATAAACGCTTTCATCTGGTTTCGCTTGGCTGTACACATGGCGATCTCTGTATTTAATTCCTGCCGACGTTTTTGCAGTTCGTTATAACGGTTGGCGTAGGCGTTGTATTTGCGATGATATTCCTGCTGCTCGATGACTTTCCGGGCGTTTTCTGCAATCAGTTTTTCGATGATCGCCTCAATCGCTGCACACTCTTCGTCGATTTGAGCACCTTCCTTTTCTTGCGTCTTGCAGTTGGTCAATTCAGCGATAATAACCGTGTAGCCTTCTAACAAGGTGTCCTTATTTTCAATCATGCTGTTAAACGCTTCAATAAAGGCTTGTTTGATGGTTTCTTCTTTTAGGTGCGGTGTGGAACAGAATTCCTTCTTTCTGAACTTTTTATTGCACTGCCAGATTGTTGAGGCATATTTGCTGCCTGAATGCCATACTTTTCGGCCGTAGAAGCCGCCGC
>JAJZSC010000107.1 GCA_021849995.1 Bacillota bacterium
TTCCGATCTTGGGGCTTTGGTTAAGATCGTTTCCCCCTGCCTGATTCCTCAGTTGGAAATCCTGGTTGATAATGAAAGATGTACCTGGGTCAAAAAAGAGTATTCACTAAATGACATCGGTAATGCAGTTTTGATTTTCTCCTGTACTGACCTCGAAGAAGTTAATGCCGAGGTCGCGAGTGATGCCAAGGATAATCTTAGGCATATAAATGTAGTTGACGACCCGGATAAATGTAGTTTTATTGTCCCTTCTATTATGGAAAGGGGAGATCTGACAATTGCTGTATCCACGGCTGGAAGCAGTCCCATCGTTGCTCGACAAGTTCGTGCCGAGTTGGAAACGATGTATGGCGATGAAATGGCTGAATATCTTTCCCTTTTAAAGAGTTGGCGGGCTGATGCCAAGAAAAGTCTCCCCCTGAATAAACGAGAGAAGTTTTGGCAAAAGGCAACGGATGGGGAAGTCCTGAGTCTGATTAAGGCCAAACGTCTGAATGAGGCAGAAGAGGTGATCGCAGGTTGTTTCCGGTCGTTGTTGGAGTAAACCATCGCACTGCACCTTTGGAAATTAGGGAAAGGATGAGTTTTCATCCTTCAAAGATTGAAGGTGCCTTATCAGAACTTAAGTGTTATCCAAGTGTACAGGGGGTTGTAATCCTTAGCACTTGTAATCGCTTAGAGGTCTATGCAGCTACTACAGATGTTCAAGAAGGTATAAACTCTGTAAAAAGTTTTCTAGCTGAACATGGCGGTTTTGAAGATAAAGAGCTTTATCAGTATCTATATGTTCATACTTTGTATGAAGCAGTCAGACACCTCTACCGGGTGGTATCGGGTCTGGATTCGATGATTTTGGGCGAGACCCAAATTTTGGGTCAAGTTTCCAGAGCTTATGAGCAGGCTATTGAAGCTGGGGTAACGAATAAAGTAATAAATGTATTTTTCCAAAATGCACTTACAGTAGGTAAGCGGGTAAGGACCGAAACTCTAATAGATCAGCATCCTACTTCTATTAGCTATACAGCAGTTGAATTAGCTAAGCAAATTTTCGGAGAGTTGGCTGGAAAGAGTATTTTGATTTTAGGGGCAGGGGAGATGAGTGCTCTTACAGCTAAGCATTTGGTTGCAGCTGGTGCCTCAACTGTTATGGTATCCAACCGCTCTTATGATCGAGCAAAAGCCTTAGCCTCTGAATTTTATGGGAAAGCGGTTCCTTTCGAAGCACTTGACGAACATCTGGAGAAGGCTGATATAGTTATATCGGCCACTGCTTCAACGCATTTTGTAATTTCCACAGAAAGAATGGAGCAGGTTATGGCGAATCGGAGAAATCGTTCGATTCTCTTAGTTGACATTGCTGTTCCTAGAGACATTCATCCTGAAGTGGCAGATTTGCCTGGAGTAACTCTATATGATATTGACGATTTGCGTGGGGTGGTTGACCGTCACCAAGAGGCTAGAGAAGTTGCAGCCCAAAGTGCTGAGTCTATAGTTGATGATGAAATGAATAAGTTCCTTAAGTGGCACAATTCTCTTTTTGTGATTCCCACTATCGTAGCTCTCCAGGAAAAGGGGCAAAAAATTAAAGATGCACTTCTAGCTAGCACCTTGGAGAAATTAGGTAACATAAGCCCTAAACAAGAGAAAATTATCAGTTCAATGGCGAATTCAATCGTGAACCATCTATTACATGCTCCAATCACCAACTTAAAGGAATTTGCCAACACAAAACAAGGTCATCTATACACTGAAATACTGCAAAATCTTTTTGACTTGGAAGTTGAAGAAGACACCAAGCGTCACTTCCGGGTTGTAGAACAACAGTCTAGTCATGTTCGACACGGGAGGGCAGAATGAAAACAAATCGCATAGGTACGCGAGACAGCCAACTCGCATTATGGCAGGCAGAGTGGGTCCGTTCAAGGTTGTCTTCCATTTACACTGAAACTGAGTTTGTCCTTGTCCCTATGAAGACTAAGGGAGATAAAATACTCGATGTGCCTCTCGCCAAAATCGGGGATAAGGGTCTTTTTACCAAAGAGTTGGAACTAGGTTTACTTAGAGAAGAAATTGATCTTGCTGTACATAGTTTGAAAGACTTGCCAACCGTTTTGCCGGAAGGGTTAGAAATAGCTGCTTACTGTGAGCGTGAGGAGCCAAGGGATGTCTTCTTGAGTAAAAGTGATGTTCCCCTGTCCGAGTTGCCTGAGGGCTCTGTCATTGGTACAAGTAGCTTAAGGCGTAAGGCTCAGCTGCTATGTTATCGTCCGGATTTGATATTTGCCGATTTGCGAGGGAACTTGCAAACACGTTGGAATAAACTTCAGAATTCTGATATGGCTGGAATTGTCCTGGCAGCAGCCGGTGTAATGCGTCTAGGATGGAGCGACAGAATAACAGAGATATTACCTGAAGACATTATGTTGTCTGCAGTTGGTCAGGGTTCGATAGCAATTGAGATTTCAAGTAGCCGTTCAGATATAAAAGAACTGTTAAAGCCTCTGAATCATTCTGAAACTGAATTGGCTGTACGGGCCGAACGCACCTTGATGCGCAAACTTGAAGGAGGCTGCCAAGTGCCTATCGGCGCGTTAGGAGTAGTCTCAAATGGGGAAATTAGCTTAAAGGGAATGGTCGCCAGTTTGGATGGACAAGTTCTGCTTAGGGCAGAGGGTTCCGGTACTGACCCAGTTAAGGTAGGAAATGATGTAGCTGAAAAGCTGATCTCTTTAGGGGCTGCTAAGATTCTAGCAGATGTTCGTTGTCAGTTTGAGACCTAGGACTTATATTTAAACATAAGTAAATTGATGGGAGTGTTCGATTTGGGGAAAGGCTATGTTTATTTAGTGGGAGCGGGTCCGGGAGATCCGAAACTCTTAACTATAAAGGGTTCAGAATGCATCGCCAAAGCAGATGTACTTGTATATGATCGATTGGCATCCCGTAGATTGTTAAGTTTAGCGAGACCGGATTGTGAACTTATTTACGTTGGCAAGTCCCCTGACCGGCACACTTTGCGCCAAGAGGAAATCAATCAAGTTCTTGTCAGTAAGGGATTGGAAGGGAAAATCGTAACCAGGTTAAAGGGTGGCGACCCTTTTGTATTTGGAAGAGGTGGAGAAGAAGCTGAGGCTTTGTTGGGAGCGGGAATTCCGTTTGAGATCGTGCCCGGTGTAACTTCAGCAATATCAGTTCCGGCTTATGCAGGCATTCCTGTCACTCATAGGGACTTAACTTCCTCCTTCGCCGTAATTACCGGCCATGAAGACCCGACTAAAAACTCCTCAGCCCTAGCTTGGGAGCATCTGGCAACTGCACATGGAACCTTGATTTTCCTGATGGGTATGGAGAATCTACCTATTATTGCTCAAAAATTGATGGAAAACGGGAGGAAGGAGACCACTCCTGTTGCCTTGATTATGTGGGGAACCCGTCCTGAGCAGAGAACTCTGGTCGGGCAGTTAAACAATATTTCTGCTTTGGCTGAGCAAGAGGGATTTACCAACCCATCAATTATTATTGTTGGTGAAGTAGTAGCTCTTAGGGAAAAGCTCCAATGGTTTGAGAAAAGACCTTTGTTTGGCCAGAGAGTGGTTGTCACACGGTCACGCCATCAAGCAAGTGCCCTATCGATAGCTATCGAAGACCTAGGCGGAGAACCTTGGGAGTTTCCTGCTATTGAGGTTGTTCCACCCACAAATCCAGGGCATTTAACTAAAGCTGTACAAAACCTAAAGAAGTTTGAGTGGTTAGTGTTTACAAGTGTTAACGGTGTTGAGTATTTCTTCGAAGAATTAAAGGTTCAAGGTAAAGATATTAGGGATCTCGGTGGGGTAGAGATAGTTGCAATTGGACCAGCTACTCAGGCAGCGCTTCAGTCTAAAAATTTAAAAGTGTCTTTTGTGCCTGAAGAATATCGAGCTGAAAAAATTATCGAAGGTCTTGCCAGCAGGGTACTGCCTGGACAAAGTGTGCTTTTAGCCCGTGCAGAAGAAGCGAGAGATATCTTGCCAGAATCTTTAAAAGCTTTGGGTGCAGATGTCTGGGATATTCCCGCTTATAAAACAGTTTTGGGTGGAGCTAATCGCGAAGAACTAGGTCAATTGCTCCGTGAAAAAATGATTCATGCCGTAACCTTTACAAGTTCATCCACTGTCAAAAACTTTGTCCAGTTATTAGATGGAGATCTCTCCTTATTAGAGGGAGTTAAGCTATTTTCCATCGGCCCAATCACCAGCGCTACTGCCAAGGATTTAGGTTTACAGATTCATAAGGAAGCAGAGAAATATACTATTCCGGGGCTTGTACAGGCTTTGGTGGAGGGGATAAAAGAATGATTAGCGTAACAAAACTTTTATATGAAACTGAGTATTTCGGAGATTCCCTTAGATACAGCAATGGCTCGAAGGGCGCTATTCATGGAACTACTGCTGGACATGGACCAGTTGTAGTTTGGAATTCCACGAGAACTTGTAATTTAAAATGTGTTCATTGTTACATGGACTCAGATAACCAAAAATACCAAGGAGAATTGACTACTGAAGAAGCTAAACGCTTTATTGACGATTTGGCTGAGTTTAAGGTGCCTGTCCTCTTGTTTTCCGGCGGGGAACCGTTAATCCGTCCGGATTTTTTTGAGCTGGCTGAATACGCAGCTGCTAAGGGAATCAGACCTACCCTTTCAACCAATGGTACTTTGATTACTCCAGAAGTGGCCAAAAGGATTAAAGAAATTGGGGTTGGGTATGTTGGGATTTCCCTTGATGGCTTAAGAGAGGTAAATGATAAGTTCCGGGGTAAAGAAGGGGCTTTTGCCGCAGCAATGCAGGGGATACAAAACTGTGTTGCAGTAGGGCAAAGGGTTGGACTTCGTTTTACAATAAATAGGCACAACTTTGAGGAACTTGATAAAATATTTGATTTTATTGAGGAAGAAAATATCGACCGTGTTTGTTTTTATCACTTGGTTTATTCTGGCCGTGGAAACCAGATGATAAATGAAGATGTCACTCCTGAGGAATCCAGACAAGCTATGGAAACTATCATTCGCAGGACTCAGGATTACGAAAACCGCGGTCTCAAGAAAGAAATCCTTACTGTGGATAACCATTGTGATGGTGTATACCTATATGTAAGGACCCTGAAAGAGGATCCTGCTAGAGCAGAGAGGGTTAAGTCCCTAATCTCTTTAAATGGTGGAAATAGGTCTGGTATAGCCTTTGCGGAAGTTGATCCGCTAGGGTATGTACATCCTGACCAGTTCACCCAGCATATTACTTTTGGGAATGTCAGAGAACGTAAATTTGGAGATATCTGGACAGACTTAAGTCATCCTATTCTGGCTGGCCTTAAGGACAGGAAGCCACTCCTGAAAGGACGTTGTGCGAAATGTCAGTATCTCAATAACTGCAATGGTAATTTCAGAACCAGGGCTGAAGCCGTCACAGGGGATTTCTGGGAGTCTGATCCAGCTTGCTACTTGACAGATGAGGAAATTGGAATTAAGTAGGGGGGTAAACCTTATGGACTTGATAAGGCGCCCACGGCGTTTACGCAGTAATGAGGTGATCCGGAAGATGGTCAGGGAAAACCACGTTCGGGTCGAAGACCTTATCTATCCCATGTTTATAATGCCTGGAGAAAATAAGGCTGTAGAAGTTCCTTCCATGCCAGGAGTATATAATTACTCTTTGGATGAATTCGCCAAGGCTCTAGATGAGGTGGTTAAATTAGGGATACCGGCAGTATTGCTGTTTGGAATTCCTGAGCATAAAGACTCAACTGGCACTGGAGCCTATATCGAAAATGGTATTGTCCAGGAGGCAGTACGCATAGCCAAACAGAAATATCCTGAACTTTATGTCATTACAGATGTGTGTCTATGCGAATACACAGACCACGGGCACTGCGGGATTATTAAGGATGGAGAAATTCTTAATGACCAGACTCTGGAGCTTTTGGCCAAAACTGCGGTTTCCCAGGCAAAGGCCGGGGCAGATATGGTCGCACCTTCTGATATGATGGATGGCCGGGTAGCAGCAATTCGCAAGGCTTTAGATAAAGAAGATTTCTCGCATATTCCGATCATGGCTTATTCCGCTAAGTTTGCCTCCGGTTATTATGGACCGTTCCGGGAAGCAGCAGGTTCTACTCCTCAGTTTGGCGACCGTAGAACCTATCAAATGGACCCGCCAAATGCTAATGAAGCTATGCTGGAAACTGCTCTGGACGTGGAAGAAGGAGCAGACATCATCATTGTTAAACCTGCTCTAGCCTATGGAGATATAACTTACCGGACCAAGCAGCGCTTTGGCCTACCTGTTGCAGCTTATAACGTAAGCGCAGAATATGCCATGGTTAAGGCTGCCGCCCAAAAGGGCTGGATTGATGAAGAGAGAATTGTCATGGAGTCCTTGGTTAGTATGAAAAGGGCCGGTGCAGATTTAATCATAACTTATCATGCATTAGATGCAGCCAAGTGGCTTTCAAAGTAAGCCAAGCACTGCTCACATTCCATTTTCATTCTACTATTAGCAGCTAACCAAATGACATATTTGAAACTGTTCCGAACTTAGTTTCTAGTACCGTTTGAACCATGTATTGGGGGAGAGAGGGGAATATATAATGATCGTTTCTTGGAATACAACAAATGCATGCAACATGTATTGCGACCATTGCTACCGCGATGCTGGGTGTCAGGCTACGGAAGAGCTTAGCACTTCTGAAGCTAAAACACTCTTAGAACAAATATCTAAAGCTGGTTTTAAAATAATGATCTTTAGCGGTGGAGAACCTCTTCTTCGTCCAGATATTGTAGAGCTGGTTGCTTATGCTTCTTCTTTAGGCTTAAGACCTGTTTTTGGCACGAATGGCACCCTGATTACTTTGGATATGGCTCGCCGTTTAAAAGAGGCTGGCGCGATGGGAATGGGAATCTCTTTAGATTCTCTCGATAAAGAAAAACATGATACCTTCAGAAAATATCCCAATGCTTGGGATGAAGCTGTACGTGGTATGAGAAACTGCCGTGAAGTGGGTCTTCCTTTCCAAATTCACACTACTGTTATGGATTGGAATGTCCATGAAGTTGAAGGGATCACTGATTTTGCGGTTGCTGAGGGCGCTGTGGCCCATCATTTCTTCTTCCTGGTGCCAACCGGCAGAGCAGTCTCTATCGAAGATGAATCTCTTAGAGCTGAGGCCTATGAAGAGGTTTTAACCCGGATCATGAAAAAGCAAAAAGAAGTGAATATCGAACTTAAACCTACCTGTGCTCCTCAATTCATGAGAATCGCCAAACAAATGGGTGTAGATGTTAGATTCGGCCGGGGATGTTTGGCTGGTACTTCTTATTGCATTATTAGTCCGAAGGGTAGAGTCCAACCCTGTGCTTATTTGAGTATGTACTTAGGGGATGTGCGTGAGACTCCCTTTGATGAGATCTGGGCCAAAAATGAAGTCTTAAACGATCTTAGGACTTTAGATTATAAGGGTGGTTGTGGAGTCTGTGCTTTCAAGAAGCTTTGTGGTGGTTGTAGAGCGAGAGCTGCCTTTTACAATGACGGGGACTACATGGCTGAGGAACCATGGTGTTTGTATCATGGACGTAAGGGGGTCTAGTCTGGGTGGATATACTAGATAAAGCTCTGTTAAATAAAGTACAAACAGACTTTCCAGTTGCTGCCCGTCCGTATCTAGTATTGGCCAATCTAGTTGGAACCAGTGAAGAAGAGGCTTGGCAAAGGATTGTCAACTTACGCAAAAATGGAATTATCCGGCGCTTAGGTGGGGTGTTTGATTCACACCGTTTAGGGTATAAGAGTACATTGTGTTGTGCCAAAGTTCCTGAAGGTAAGATTCCGGTACTTTCTGAGCTGCTGCAGAACAAGCCCGGAGTAACTCATAACTATATCCGTGATCACGAATATAATATGTGGTTTACCCTGATCGCTTCCTCACAGGAAGAAGTTGATAAGACACTGGATTTAATTCGTTTTGTCTTAGAAAGCCATGAAGTATACAGCCTCCCAGCTCTTCGTTTATTTAAGATAAGCGTCGACTTTGATTTTAATGATTCTGAGGACGACAACGCTCTATCACAAGATAACCACTTGGCTGGGTTTGTTGGAGAGGTCCGTGGTAATTCCAAGCCTTCGAATACAGTAGTGTATGAGGTTACAGAATCTGAGAAGGAATTGATTCGTCAACTTCAGGGTAATTTACCTGAAGATATGTATCCTTATGCAAAAATTGCTGATCAACTCGGCTGGACAGAATCAGAAGTAATTAGCCAGACCAAGAATCTGATCGATTCTAAGGTTATCCGCAGATTCGGAGCTGTCCTAAGGCATCAGAAGGCCGGCTTTGTGGCAAATGTGATGGGAGTTTGGCAGGTTCCTGAAGAGAGGGCAGAAGATGTTGGTAAGATAATGGCAGGCTTCAGGGAAGTAAGTCATTGTTACCAAAGACCACCCTTAGCAGACTGGCCATATAATCTCTTTACAATGATTCATGGCAGATCGGCTGAGGATTGCCTTCAGGTTATGAAAAGTATCTCTGAAGCCACAGGGATCGAAAC
>JAJZSC010000108.1 GCA_021849995.1 Bacillota bacterium
AACATTGCGAGAGGTTTCTGCTGTCGTCAGTGAAATGAACGCGCCAAATTTAGAGCTGACTTCCGAAACTGTGTTATGTCATATAGCCGTAATACCTGACCAGCTGCTCTCCTTTATTGGGAATATATACAGGACTGGTTTGGCTGCACGCTGAGCAGACTGTCAGCGAGGTGGCGGTGTCCATGCCCGCAGAAGAATATATTTTAGAGGACAGTCCGGAAGGAATAAGGTTGCCGGGGTTTATTGAATTCATTTTCGCCGACCATATGGACAACGCTGGCAGGCAAATCATTACAGAAGAGGACAGTAATGTTTTCTGGCAGAGGGTTAACGGTTTACGCTACAGGGTGTGGGTGGAAATACCTAAAGGAAATAAATATTATGCGGTGGATTACAATATTGGCAGCCAATTTATCATTTTCATTCCCATTGGTATTGTAGTGCTTATTTATGAACTGCTGTTTCTGCTTGGCAGTATCGGCAAAGGGGCGCGTTCAATGCGTAGGGCCCTGCAGCCCATTGCTGAGCTGACGTTAACCACTAAAACAGCACAGACCACTCAACCGGATGCGCAGCTGCGTGACTTAAAGGGAACCATAGACAATATAGATGTTACGGAACTGGGCACGAGGATTTCTATTACCTCCGACCAGCGCGAATTAAAAGACCTGGCAACAGCGATCAATGCCATGCTGGAGCGGGTAAACAACGCCTATCATTCACAGGTACGTTTTGTTTCCGACGCGTCGCATGAACTGAGGACCCCGATTGCCGTTATTCAGGGGTATGTGAATCTGTTGGACCGGTGGGGCAAGCATGATGAGAAAGCCCTGCATGAATCAATTGCCGCTATCAAAGGCGAAGCGGAAAACATGAAGGAGCTGGTGGAACAACTGCTGTTTCTCGCCCGTGGGGATAACGACACGATGCATCTTACTATGCAGGAAATTAATCTGACCGAGTTGATTAAAGAAGTACTGCGTGAGACGGAGATGATCGATTCCCACCACCGGTTCCTTATGAAAGCGGAATGTAATGTCATTACTACCGGTGATATGCAGCTGATTAAGCAGGCCATTCGTATCTTTATTGACAATAGTGTAAAATACACTCCTCCCGGCGGGATGATTTCTGTGAATACGATTTGTGAAATGGATGTTGCAAAAGTCATTATTCAAGATGAGGGAATCGGCATTACATCGGAGGATATTCCTTATGTCTTTGACCGTTTCTACCGCTCCGATGATTCCCGTGCCAGAAAAACGGGAGGGACAGGGCTCGGCCTTGCCATTGCCAAATGGATTATTGAACGGCATAATGGAACTATCGAAATACTGAGTCGCAAAGATATCGGGACGAGGGTAACCATATCACTGCTTTACAGTCAGCAAAGAGTACTTCTGTAGAAAGTCATACGGTTACTAGTGGATAAGTTAAGGGGTCAAGAGGTCGTTCCGATTATGATAAGAACGTAGAAACCACGAGAGTTAGTTGGCTCTCGTGGTTTTTTTTATACATTTAATTATGCCAAGATGGTGATGGATATGGAAATGTCCCGGCTTTCTTGTTTCATTACTGGAACTAGATAGCTTGTAATTTGTTTCAAAATTGGGACAATGTATTTAGAAAAGTGAGGTAACGTAGTATGTTACGTTATGGCATACTTATTGCATTTGTATAGGTATAGGTAGAAGTTTTTTTAAAAAAAGGAGGAGAAGTAATGAAGTGGTTTCGTGTACCGAGGGATATCGTTTTTGGCTGGGGAAGTTTGGAATACCTTAAAGGGTTAAAAGGGAGTAGGGCCATTATTGTGACAGATCCAGGCCTGGTGGCTGCTGGCGTAGTGGACCAAGTTGCTGCCTACTTAAAAGAAGCAGGTTTGGAAACTACAGTCTTTTCTGAGTGTGAACCCGACCCGCCACGTGGTGTTGTGGAAAAAGGTGCTCAGGTTATGAAGGAGTTTGGGCCTGACTGGATTATTGGCGTAGGTGGAGGTTCTGCCATTGATGCCGCCAAAGTGATGTGGATGTTTTATGAATATCCTGATATGACATGGGATCAAGCTTTTGAAATCTTTAACGTTCCACCTCTACGGAATAAGGCAAAGTTTATAGCGGTTGCCACCACAAGTGGTACAGGCTCAGAGGTAACATGTGCAGCGGTTATCACAAACAAAGAGGTAACCCCAACATTTAAGCAGGTCGTGGCAAGCTTTGAAATTACTCCAGACATTGCAGTGACAGACCCTGAATTAGCATCAAAAATGCCGCCCATGGTCACTGCAGCCACCGGTATGGATGCCTTGGTTCATGCGATTGAATCTTTCACTTCAATCGCCGCGTCTGAAGTTGACAAGGCGTTAGATGTGAGAGCGATTAAACTGCTTTTCCGCAGCTTACCTAAGGCCGTTGCTGACGGCAGAAACCAGGTTGCACGGGAAGACGTGAGTACGGCATCTCTGATGGCAGCGATGGCTTTTACAAACTCCTTCCTGGGCATCGTTCACAGTCTTGCTCACCAGTTGGGTACACAGTACGGGTTGCCTCATGGGATGGCTAATTCAATTATGCTTCCCTACGTAGTCAGGTTCAACTCTGTAGCAGCAGGGGAGCTTTACGAAGAAATAGCTAACGAACTTAAACTTGACTACAGTAACACCCGTGATGCAGTCACAAAATTTATTGAAGCTATTTATCAGTTACAGCAAGACACTGGTCTTCCCCACACAATCAAGGAAGCCGGTGTGGATGAAAAAGCCTTTGAGGCAGACCTGGATAACCTAGCTGCAAACGCGATGAACGATATTTGTGTATTTAATAATCCCAGAGTTCCCACTATCGAAGACATGAAAAAACTCTATCGGGCTGCTTTTAACACAATGGCACAATAGGCAGAACCCTATATCTAACGGTCCTGACAGTAAATCTGTCAGGACCGTTACCGATCTTTTTTGAAGGAGGGTAATAGATGAATTCATATACTGGAAAGATTCTACGCGTTAACTTAACTAAAGGTACCTATGAAACACAACTGCTGCCTGGGGATTTAGCAAAGTTGTTCATTGGTGGAAGAGGTTTAGCGGGAAAAATGCTAGCCGATGAAATTCCTGCTGGAATTGATCCACTTAGTGCAGAGAATAAAATGTTTTTTGTGACCGGCCCCCTAACCGGTACAACAGCTCCGACAAGCGGCCGCTATATGGTTGTCACAAAGTCTCCATTAAACAATGTAATATCTTCATCGAATTCAGGTGGCTTTTGGGGTGCGGAGTTAAAGTTTGCTGGCTATGACATGGTGGTAGTTGAGGGCAAAGCCGATAAGCCTGTTTATCTATATGTCAATGATGACCAGATTGAGCTACGGCCCGCGGACAGGTTCTGGGGAATGACATCAAATGAGGTTACTGATGCACTGTTAAATGAAGTTGGTGATACAAAAGCACGTGTGCTGAATATCGGTCCAGCGGGTGAGCGTCTTTCTTTAATTGCCTCAGTCATGAATGACCGTTGGCGTGCAGCGGGACGGTCAGGTGTTGGTGCGGTGATGGGTTCTAAAAATCTGAAAGCTATTGTAGTAAGAGGCACTAAAAAGGTTGAGGTGGCAGAACCCGACAGGTTTAAAGGTGCCGTTACAGATTGTCTGAAAAAGATAAAAGAAAACGGCGTTACGGGTCAAGGGCTTCCTGCATTTGGTACAGCGGTACTTGTCAATATTATTAATGAAAGTGGTATGTTTCCCACAAATAATTTTCAGCAAGGTGTGTTCCCCCAAGCTGAACAAATTTCTGGCGAAGCCCTCTCGGAAAAATATCTGACAAAAAAAGATCCTTGTTTCCGCTGTCCAATTGCCTGTGGACGTTATTGCAGTGTAGACGGCGACGAAGGGGGCGGACCGGAGTTTGAAACCGTGTGGGCCTTTGGTGCAGACTGTGGCATTTCCGACCTGAAAGCGATTATCCGTGCGAATAAAGTATGTAATGAATTGGGCTTGGATACCATTTCAACCGGTGCCACAATTGCTGCAGCTATGGAGCTTTATGAACGTGGGTACATTCAACCTGCAGAACTTGGGGACGGACCGGAACTGAAATTTGGTAACGTTGAGGCGATTGTAGAGTGGACTCGTCGCATGGGCTATGCAGAAGGACTTGGTGCTAAGTTGGCCTGGGGGTCGGCCCGGCTGTGTGAGCATTACGGTGCTCCTGAGCTTTCTATGACCGTTAAAAAGTTAGAACTACCAGCATATGACCCGCGTGGTGTTATGGGGCACGGAATAAACTATGCAACCGCAAACCGTGGAGCTTGCCATGTTCGTGGATATATGATAGCTCCGGAAATCCTGGGTTCACCCGAACAGCTTGACCGCTTTTCAATTGAAGGAAAGGGAGAATGGGTAAAAATATTCCAGGACTTAACCGCCTTTATCGACAGCCTCGGGATATGCCTTTTCACGTCCTTTCCACTTGGAGCAGTGGAGTATGCAGAGCTTTATAGCGCGGCAACTGGTATAAATTTCAGTGTGGAAGAGTTGCTGCAGGCTGGGGATCGGATATTTAACAATGAGCGCCTATTTAACTTACGTGAAGGGTACTCAGCAAAAGATGATACCCTGCCTAAGCGGTTTTTGGAAGACCCCATGCCTGAAGGACCAAGTAAAGGGCACGTCCACCCACTAAAAGAGATGCTGCCAAAATATTACGAAGTCCGGGGATGGGATAAGGACGGTATTCCTACAGCTGATAAAAAGAGTGTATTAGGGCTATAAACGCTGGAGGGCTCTCTGTCTGAGAGCCCTTTTTGGTTACCAGATAACTTGAAGGAGAGCAATTGTATCCTCGTTAATGAACGGAGGAAAGAATATGGTAGAACTTCTTGACCCTTTTGGTAGAAAACTGGAGTACTTACGGGTTTCAGTGGTAGACAGTTGCAACTTTCGTTGCTTCTACTGCTTACCCGGCAACGTCTGCAAACCCCGTGGCGTTCGTGGCCAGATGGGTCGTAAACTGATTGTCCGAGCCGTTTTGGGAGCGGCCAAATCCGGTATACGAAAAGTTCGCCTGACCGGTGGTGAACCCCTAATTCGAAAGGACATTGTGGAATTAGTTCGGGAAATTGCGGAGATTCCTGGTATTGCGGACCTCAGCCTGACAACAAACGGTTCCATGCTTGCAGAATTAGCCATGCCTTTGGCCATGGCCGGTTTAAAGCGGGTTAATATATCGCTGGATTCTTTAGACTGTAAAAACTACAATTATATCACCCGGGGAGGGGAGCTTCAGAACACATTGGACGGCATTGACGCAGCAGTCGCCTGCGGTTTGACTCCTGTAAAAATAAATATGGTCGTTATGAAGGGCATTAACGACCATGAAGTAGCGAACTTTGCCCGCTTAACAATGGACCGAAACCTGCATGTCCGGTTTATTGAGTACATGCCAATGATGAACCAGGAAAAATCCTGGCGGGAACATTACCTGGCATCAGCTGAAATTATGACATTATGTGAAGATATTGGCCCGCTTACACCTTTACCTGAGGAAGACTTGCATGGCCCGGCACGAAATTTCTTCCTTGCCGGTGCTGCAGGCCGGCTAGGGTTTATTACACCGGTCAGTCAGCATTTCTGTGCGGACTGTAATCGACTACGCCTCACTAGCGACGGGAAACTTAAACCCTGCTTATTCACGGCTGAAGAAATCGACCTGCTGCCCGCTTTACAGGCCCGAGAGAATCTTATTCCCTTGTATCAGGCTGCAGCAAAACAAAAGCTGGAAAACTCGGATAGTAGTCCGGCGGCTAAGGGTTCCGCCTGTGGACCGCTTGGAATGATGGAAATCGGAGGTTAAGCCAAAGGAGGATAAAAAAATGGCACACATAGTTGCTGTTTCCGTTAGCGAAAAGAAAGGTATGAGAAAAACCAATGTAAATGAAGTGATTTTAGAGGTTGAAAGCGGGATTAAAGGGGATGCCCATGCGGGATCCTGGCACCGTCAGGTAAGTCTGCTTGCTCAGGAAAGTATAGTCAAGATGCAGAACCTGGGTCTGGATGTTCATGCCGGAGATTTTGCTGAGAATCTTACGACCGAAGGGATAAACCTAGTTTCTCTCTCCGTTGGCACAAAACTGCAAATCGGTGAATCGACACTGTTGGAAGTTACCCAAATCGGCAAAGTTTGTCATGAAAGGTGCACTATTTATTATCAGGCTGGTGATTGTGTCATGCCAAAAGAAGGTATATTTGTCCGTGTATTAACGGGCGGGCGGTTAGTGCCCCAAGATAAAATAACGGTTCTCGGTAAAATTAAGCTTTAAGAAACACATCTAATCATGGAGATAAAACACGAAATTCACCACTGGTAAAATATTATTAAATAGTGTACGATTAAATTGATAGAAAATTTTGAATAATCCAGGGTGGTGAGTACATATGAGCGACCTTTGGAAGATGTTTGTGAACGGTGAGGAAAATATCGATAATGTAAAAGTTGAAATTCAACAGTCTTGGCAGCGTAGCAAAAACTATAAGATTAACCACCAGCGCTTTGAAAACACAGATATTTTAACCGTTCCACAGTTAAATGAGCGTTGCCAGAGCCATGAACTTCTAGTGCGAGCTGCAAAGAATGTGTTGCCTACTTTATTTAAATTTCTGAAAGGCTTAAACCATATTGTACTGCTCAGTGATCAAGACGGTTACATTCTTGAATCAGTCGGAGAACCCACATTCTTAAACAAAGTTCAAAAAGTACAGGTGTCTCCGGGAACAAACTGGCGGGAGGATGTTCGGGGAACGAACGCAGTCGGTACAATATTACATGAACAGGTACCAATGACTGTCTTTAGCTGGGAGCATTACGTCCAGCAGGTACATTTTATTGACTGCTGGGCTGCACCGATCAAAGGCCCTAAGGGTGAAACAATCGGTGTTCTTGACATTTCTGCCGAGGCATCGCAAAAACATTCAGATAACCTACTAGAGCTTGCAATAACTGGCGCAAGGTTAATCGAGCTAAACCTGCAACTTTACCAAATCAAGCAAGCCTTTTCCATCTATAAGCAAGGGTTTCATTTAGCCGGACAAATGTTACAAGACGGGTTGATTGCTATTGATTATGACGGGGTAATAACTGATATTAACCATGCAGGAGCCAGCCTTCTGGGCTATAAACGTGAGGATATCATCGGACGCTTAGCAGTAGATGTATTTAAAAGTAAATCCTGGGCATTTAAAGGAGAGGCTTCTAAGCTACATCTTGAAATGAAAAACGGCCGCAACGTTTTAACACAACTTCGACAGGTAACCGATGTTGTAGGCAATACAATCGGAGCAGTTGGAACCCTTAGCCTATGTACTACGATAAATGCCAAGACGGCCCTGGTTGGATGCAGTGAACTCTTCAAGGATGTAATCAGGCGGGCCGAGAAAATTGCCCAGACCAATGCGACTGTGTTGATAACCGGTGAAAGTGGAACAGGAAAGGAAAACGTCGCCCACTTTATCCATGAAAAGAGCCATCGTAGGGGACAGGCTTTTGTACCGCTTAACTGTGCAGCAATTCCACAGACTTTGCTTGAAAGTGAACTCTTCGGATATGCTGAAGGATCTTTCACCGGGGCAAAGCGTGGCGGTCAACCCGGGAAATTCGAGGTATCAGACGGAGGAACAATTTTCCTAGATGAAGTGGGGGAGATGCCTTTAAATGCCCAGGCTTCTCTGCTGAGAGTTCTTCAGGAAAAAGAAGTCTGCCGTATCGGGGAAGCACGACCAAGAAAAATTGATGTCCGTATTATTGCCGCAACAAACCAGGATCTAGACGAACTAACAAAGGGTGGCAAGTTTCGCCTTGATCTTTATTACCGTCTTAATGTGGTCAATATCTCTATACCACCCTTGCGGAAAAGAGTTGAAGACCTGTTTGAGCTAATTCCCTATCTTGTAAGTAAAGCCTGTAAAGCTCACAATAAACCCTTGTTTGAAGTTTCTCATGAAATATATGACTATTTCATGGAATACACTTGGCCGGGAAATGTGCGTGAACTGGAAAACTATATTGAATCTATGATCGTTATGAGTGAAAGCCATACATTATGTATAGATGACCTACCACCAATTTTAAAGAAGAGTACAATCAAAAAACAGAAAAATCTAGATCAACATACTAGAAATGCGACAACAAATGCGATCTTAACTGCTCTAAAAGAAGCAAACGGTAACAGAGGCAGAGCTGCTCAAACGTTAGGTATAGGAAGAACAACACTTTACCGAAAAATGAAGGAATTGAAGTTAAGTTAGACATACTTTTGCTTCATCCATAGCAGTTCATTTCCAACCATTCAATATATTTACACGTATTTCATTTTGGTAGAAGTAACCGTTGTAATATGATAATGGTCATAAAGCTGGGAAAAAAAGATAGGAATTTGCTTTCTCTTTAGTCATACAATATCATAGGAACCGGAGCTAGACAATTCTTCTTCTAGCATAATATTCCATTATAGGCGTTGTTACAATCTATTCTCCATTCA
>JAJZSC010000109.1 GCA_021849995.1 Bacillota bacterium
AGGATGAGTAAAGGCTTTCACATAAAATTATATATCACTTATGGGGTAAATTTCAATTGATTAAGAGGGAGTGGAAAAAGGAATGAAACCAATAAAAAAACGTGCAAGTCTTGGGTTAATTTTACTACTTATTATTAGTCTTCTTGTAGTTGGATGCGGTTCAACAAATACAAAACCAAGTGCGACACCATCTGCAACACCATCTGCATCAAATGATAAAAAAGCAGATCAGTTTCCTACTCAGAATATTAACGGTATCATCGCTTGGGGTGCTGGCGGTGGAACAGATAACACATCAAGGACAATAGCGCCTCTTGCGGAAAAAATTCTAGGCAAGTCAATTATTATGAGCAATAAAACAGGTGCATCTGGTGCAATTGCTACACAATATGTAGCTGATCAACCAGCAGATGGATATAACTTGTTGTTTAATGCTGAGAACCCGCAATTGTATCAAATCCTTGGACTTTCCAAGCTTAGCTATAATGATTTTGAACCAATTATTCTAATGGTTCAAGGCTCTACAGTTATTGTCGTTCCAAAAAATTCCCCCTATAAAACGCTCGATGATCTTATAAATGATGCTAAGGCTAATCCTGGAAAGATCACCATTGGTAATAGCGGTGTAGGCGGCCAACCTTATGTTACGGCTGCTATACTTAATAAGGTGGAGCAGGGTGTAAAGTTTAACCAAGTTTCTTATGACGGTGATGGTCCGCTGGTTACTGCCTTACTTGGTAACCAAGTTCAAGCTACTGGTTTGGCAATTGGGGCAGCAGCCCAATACATCAAAAACGGAGATTTGCGTCCCCTAGCTCTTATGTCTGACAAACCAAACCCAGCTGTTCCTGAGGCAAAGCCAATTACGGAAATTAAACCGGCCTATAAGGATATTTTAAAGGCTTCTGGATTCTTCTATGGTGTCTGGGTCAAAAAGGGAACTCCTGAAGACGTAATCAAAAAATTAACTGATGCTTTCTCACAAGCTTTCAAGGATCCAAAATTCCAAGAATTCTACACTAAAAATGGTTTTATGCCTATGGGCCTTACAGGTCAAGAAGCTAAGAACTTTGCTAAAGAGTGGCAATCCCAAATGGCTTGGCTGATTTATGACGCCGGCGGTGCTAAAGAGTCGCCTGAGAAATTTGGGATTCCTAAGCCAGCAAAATAAAGAAGAGGGGATTCAAAGGATTTAACTCCATTTGAATCATAAGAGGCACTTCTTTTGAGCTTGCGGCTGTTTTATATACCACATCCTTAAAGGTATGAGGATAAAACAGCTATTGAAAAGACAAACCAAAAAAAGGGGGGCTGGCAGTTGATCCCCCCTTTTTATTTTCTCTAAAAAGCTAGTTTATATGGAGGTAAGAGAAATGTCAGAAGAGAGTTCAAAAGAACAAACTGCAGCAGAGCCTAAACCTTCACCTAAAGGTGAGCTAAAAATGTGTGCTCTCCTCTTGGTAATAAGTGGTGCTTTGTTTGTTGATTCTTTAAAGGTTGATGGAATCTTCCAGGGGGTGAGCAACGGACCGGGAAGCATCCCGCAACTGGTTTCAGGATTACTCGTTTTAATGGTGATCTCTGTAGCTGTTTCGCTGCTCGTAAAAGGATACAAGGAAGGCTCGTTTAAAGAACTTGCCCATTACCTTTTTAACAAAGAAGTTCTTATTCTGCTTGCTGCCATTATTCTATATGGTTGGCTAGTCGAAATATTGCATTTTATTCCAACAACCATTTTATTTTTGATCTTAACTATGTACGTATTTGACCGAAAACAATTCGTGAAAAAACTTATTATATCCGTAGGAACAGTGGCTGTCTTGGTATTAATCTTCAAAACATTGTTTCAAGTTATTTTGCCGTAGCAGCGAGGGGGGATAAAAGGATATGTATAACGGATTAGAGGGGTTTCTTATACCATATATGGATTTAAGTTTGATAGGATGGATTGCCGTTGGCACATTTGTTGGCCTGTACGTTGGCGCTATCCCGGGTTTATCAGTCACAATGGCTGTGTCCTTATTGATCTCATTTACTTTTTCCTGGGATGTTAATCCGGCGCTTGCAGTGATGGTCGGTATCTTTACAGGGGGTGTGTATGGCGGTGCACGTTCAGGAATTCTCTTGAACATTCCTGGCGCGCCCGCAGCGGTGGCTTCCTGCTTTGACGGTTATCCCCTCGCGAAGATGGGTATGGCAGGGGAAGCTATGGGCCTCAGTACTACTGCGGCGGTTGTTGGCAATTTCTTCGGACTTCTTGTTTTAGCCCTCTTCGCACCTATTATTGCGAATTTAGCCATTTTGTTCCAGCCGCGAGATTACTTCCTGCTGGCTTTCATGGGTTTGTTTTTAGTTGGAAGTTTATCCGAGGGATCGATGCTTAAATCCTTTATCACTGCAGCTTTCGGCATTCTGATCGGTCTTATCGGCATGGATCCTTCGACAGGGCAAGGCCGGATGACATTCGGTAATGGCTACCTGCTTGGCGGGATAAACTTTATTATTGTTATGATTGGCACCTTTGGTATTTCGGAAGCGCTGGTACAGCTGCAAACCAAAGTCGAGCCAGTTAAGCAAAGGATCACCCGTGTTACTCCAAAAGTAGATGAAATTTTAAAAAATATTTTTCTAATCTTTCGGGGATCCACCATCGGCATGATTGTCGGCGCTTTACCCGGCACTGGTGGCGATATTGCCGCATTAATAGCCTATGATCATGCCAAACGAACAGTAAAAAATCCCTATCCTAAACCTTTCGGGCAAGGTGCTTATCAAGGTTTGATTGCACCTGAGTGTGCCGCTAATGCAGCTATTGGCGGGGCTTTTATTCCAATGATGACCCTTGGCATCCCCGGTGACTCGGTTACGGCAGTACTTATCGGCGCCTTAATTATTCACGGTTTACGACCTGGGCCTATGCTGATGCGGGAACAACCACATTTTTTTTGGTTTGTAGTAGGTAGCTTGGTTTTAGCCAATGTTTTTCTATATATTTTTGGCATGACGGGTATCCGTCTCTTCAGCAGGATTGTTGAAATTCCTAAAGCCATTATTATCCCAATCATCGTTGTTCTGACTATAATTGGCGGTTACTCCATTCAAAATAGTCTCGCTGATATTTACTGGATGATTCTGTTTGGCATTTTAGGATACTTCATGAAACAGTATAAATATCCAGTGTCTGCCATGGTTCTGGGGGTTATTTTGAGTCCTATTATCGACTCTAACTTCCGACGGGGCGTTGCATTGGAACACGGCAGTGTCCTTAAATTCTTCCAAGGGTTCTTTACACACCCCATTCCTATTATCTTACTGCTCATTATGGTTGCCACTGCCTTTGTTTCAAGCCCATACTATGAAAAGGTAAGAAAAATTATAAAAAAAGAAGCTGCCGTTTAAGATCAAGCATTAATAATTGAAGTTATGTATTAGTCGTTGCCCTTGAAGGTAAAGCAGAAACTGACATTCTTACGTTTATGTTAGAATGTCAGTTTCTAGCTTAAGAGAATGGGTGAGAAACCGCCGAAAATGTGAATAGTAGTTATACTAGCAAGTTTAGACCAGAACTAATATAATTGGGAGGAAATCGCATGAACATTTCCGGTTTCCTGGGGTTTGGATGGATACCCGTTGTTTATGCCGTAGTACTAGGTTTTGGAATTTTTTACTCGACAGGTTGGGTTAGGTGGTTGATCTATGCTTGTTTTGTAATTGTTGTACTATATATGGCATTTCGTTTTAAAACCTATAGCCGTCAACCTTGGCGTAGCGTCCATTATCGAGGGATGAAAATCTATGCCGGTCTAGCAGGGCATGAGTTTGATTTAGCCAAAAAGGAAAAGCGAGAATTTGACATTACGGTTCCCTGCCGCATACTGGCTGAAAAATTATTTGGACAACAACATGCTGCCGATTTCGTTGCTGATGAATTATTAGCAGATACCGGCAGAAAGTCATATCTAATGAAATTAGCAAAAGATTATCGGAATGTCTTCCTTGAGAATGTAAGACCAGAAAAACATACTGCGGTTCTGGATAGTATTCGACAAGACTTGGAAGCAAGTGAACTCGGTCCGGATATAGTCATTGCTAAAGCGGTTGAGAAGTCTTATGGCCGGGAGGAAGCAGCACGATACTTATTAGCACTTTTACTTGGTCAAGTTAAATAATATTTCAAAACTGCTAAGCAGATATCTTTTAAGCGTTACATTAAAAGAGAAAAATGATTGTATATATGCAACTATTAAGGAAAATGTTTTGAAAAAAATTGATAATCAAGGAGGCTTATCAAAGTGAAAGGTAAGATAATCGGTGAAGGATCTCAACCATTGATCTGTACTCCATTGGTTGGAAAGACCAATGGAGCTATATTAGCGGAATTATCCAATATCCTGATAAAAAAACCGGATATAATTGAGTGGCGCGTGGATTTTTATGAAGGTATTGGCAATATTGAAGAAGTAGTTGCATTAGCCGATCAAATTAAGGAAATTGCAGCTGATATACCTGTTATCTTTACCATACGGTCCATTCGGGAAGGTGGTCAACCAATCGCTTTGTCTGACATTGAAGCTATTGAACTGAATGCAGCCATCTGCAGTAGAACAAATGTAGAATATGTTGATTGTGAGTTAAGCAATTTGCCTGAACACTTTGAACAGCTGCGTAAAGTTGCTAGGAAAAATGGAAAGAAAGTAATTGCTTCCTTCCATAATTTTAATTGTACGCCAAGTCGGGACATTCTAAATCAAAAGTTTACACAGGCCGAACTCTATGGCGCCGATGTAGCAAAAGTGGCGGTTATGCCGCAAACTTTAGAAGATGTGCTTACCTTAATAAATGTAACGTTAGAAGCAAAAAAAAGATTAAAAATACCTTTGATTAGCATGTCGATGGGTGGACTTGGAGCTGTAACCCGCATGTTCGGAGGAGTTTTTGGTTCGGCAGTTAGTTTCGCGGTTGGTCAAAGTAGTTCGGCACCCGGCCAAGTGCCGATTGAGGATTTAAAGGCTGTTTTCAGTATTATTAGTAGATCCATGGGGGAGTGAATAGGATATATTATATTGACAAAATCATTTACCCTCGTTATATAATATAATAAAAAAACACCCTTACGGAGCGGGATTACTAGTATTCTCTGAACTCTAAATTAGAGAATACTATCTCTATTATTGAAGCATGATTCTATTATTGGCTTGATAAGTGGAAGAATATATAGGAGGACGGTAGTATGGTAATCGTGATGGATTTACAAGCAACCAGTAAACAAGTGCAACAGATCATTGATCAGATCCATGCCAAAGGATTAAAGACTCATATTTCGCAAGGCCAGAGTCGTACCATTATCGGGGTAGTCGGTGAGAAAAATATTATTATGTCCTTGCCGGTTGAACTTTTTGATGGCGTAGAGAAGGTAGTGCCTATTACAACTAGTTATAAGCTGGCTGGCCGAGACTTTCACCCGGAGGCAACAGTAATTGATGTTGACGGAACAAAAATTGGTAACGGTTGGCCGGTAGTGATAGCTGGGCCGAGTGAAGTGGAATCACGGGAACAGATTTTTAAATCAGCCCGGATTGTGCGCGATGCCGGTGCTCAGTTCCTAAGTGGCGGCGTATTTAAATGGCGTACTTTACCCTATTCCATCAAAGGTTTGGAAGAACAGGGGCTGAAGTATTTGGCCGAGGTTCGGGCTGAGACAGGACTTAAAATTGTAACAGAAGTGATGGATGCAGCTTCAGTAGAACTAGTTGCAGAATATGCCGATATGTTGCAGATCGGTGCTCGAAATATGCAAAACTTCCAACTTCTGCGGGCAGTAGGACGCTCTGACAAACCAGTTATTTTAAAACGCGGCATTTCAGCGACACTTGATGAGTGGCTGAATGCTGCAGAATATATTTTAAATGAGGGTAATTTTAACATAGTACTGTGCGAACAGGGTATTCGAACATTTGAAGGATATACCCGCAACACACTAGATATAAGTGCTGTACCAGCAATCAAGCATTTGAGTCATTTTCCGATTATTGTCGATCCCAGTAATGGCACCGGCAGATGGAGAATGGTCAAGCCGATGGCTTTGGCGGCAATTGCTGCGGGAGCGGACGGTTTGATGATAGACATGCATCCCAATCCCTCTGAAGCGCTGTCTGACGGGCAACAGTCACTTAATGCTGAAAATTACGCTTCCCTTATGGAGGACGTACTAGGATTAGTCGAATTTATAAATAGACAGCGACACCAATCTGCCAAAACCACGCCAACCTCGGCAGATATAGTGGAAACCTTTCCCAAAGGAAATATTGTCTTAATCGGGTTTATGGGTACGGGAAAAACAACTATAGGACAAATTCTTGCCAATAAGCTTGGGCGACCGTTTGTTGACATTGATCAAAAGATAGAAGTTGAAAGCGGTATGACCATATCTGAGATGTTCCGTTTATATGGTGAGCCGTATTTTCGCGAGCGAGAGCGACATATGATTGCTGCTGTATCGAGGTATGAAAATATCATTATTGCCACCGGAGGGGGCGCAATATTAGCATCAGAGAATATTAGAAATTTAAAACGAAATGGAACTGTTATTTGCCTTGAGGCGTTACCTGAGATAATTATTAATCGCCTTGGAAAAGATGGCACACGACCACTGCTTAATTTGCCTGATCGTGATCAGGTTGTTGCTAAGTTACTTCAAGAACGCTCCTGCAGATATCATCAGGCGGCTGATTTTAGTATTGACACCAGCTTGTTTTCCCCACAAGAAGCAGCTGAAGAAATCATATCCCGCATGCGGGTGTGGAAAAAGGAACGTGTTATCCCAGTAAGTACGCAAATTTGTAGCAACGCAGAAGTCATATTAGCTCAACAGTAAAACTGTTGGGCTTTTTATTAAGTTCCCCGTCGTTTTGAAAATTAGGAAATAAGGCCTAAAATCCTTGCTACTAGCCGGACCTTTAAGTTTTAGAGGATAAATAATAGGGAGCCTATGGGCTCCCCTTTTTTGGGTATTAATTAAATGCTTGTGCGGTGGTAATTTATCTTGGAAGAATTAACGGTATTTTTCATGCTATTACTTACAGTTTTCGGGAGTGTAGTATTATTTTTTGACAGTTATTCCCTACTAGCTTTACCGCTATATATATTTGCAGGGGAAATTATGAACAGTTCTGGTGTGACGAGAAGGTTGTATAACTTCCCTTTGAGTTTAATTGGTCATGTCAAAGGTGGATTAGCTCACGTTAACGTCATAACAAGTATGATTTTTGCGGGCATGTCTGGTTCGGCCGTAGCAGATGCAGCGGGATTAGGGAAGATTCAAATTAAGTCTATGAAAGATGAAGGATATAATACAAAATTCAGTGCAGGAATTGTTGCAGCAGGTGCAATGATCGGACCAATTATTCCTCCAAGTACCACAATGATTGTCTATGCAGTTATAGCACAGGTATCCATAGCAAAACTTTTTATAGGTGGTTTGCTTCCGGGCATTATCATGGGTATTTTATTGATGGCGTATACAAGCCTAGTTGCTGATCGGAAATATAATTTCCCGAGAAGGCCTCAAAGCACTATGACGGAAAAACTTAAAGCTACGAAAGAAGCATTTTTACCCTTACTTACACCGGTTATAATTCTCCTGGGTATTACTTCAGGTATTGTTACTGCAACTGAAGCAGGAGCTGTAGCAGTAATTTATGCCTTGTTCCTGCATTTTTTATATAATGGATTTGATTTTCCGGAATTACTCGCAATATTTAAAGAAGGAGCTTATACAACGATTAAAATAACTTTTATTGTGATGGGGGCTACAATTTTCGGATGGGTTGTTACTTTTTCCCAGATTCCAGATATGATATCAGGTTTCTTATTAGGATTAGGTGTAAGTAAGTGGATGATTTTATTAATGATAAATATCGGGTTGCTTATTATGGGATGTTTTTTGAGTATCACATCTTCCCAGCTTATTGCCACTCCCACCTTGCTTGTATTAGCAAATGTGTATGGTATAGACCTTATACATCTTGGTGTTATCATGACTCTTAATCTAACAATTGGGTTACTAACTCCTCCGGTTGGTTGGGTTTTATATATTATAAAAGATCTGGCGGAAATATCTTTTTCTGATATGGTAAAAGCAGTATTGCCATTTTTGATACCGCTTATGTTAGCCTTGTTAATTATCACTTATATTCCAGAAACCGTACTTTATCTACCTGACGTTTTATCTACCTGATTTATTGATAAAATAAATACGGCTTGAAATGGACTCTATTTTACTATATTATCTGAACTGGTTGGTACAGAATAGGATAGGACGGCAGTTGTTTTGGAGTCAATTTACGGCTCAATATTAGCGTAATCGTGAAAACAGGTATTAATGCTAAATGCACTAAATACCTGTTTTTATGGTTAGTTCCATTCCGCATCTGAAACGCCTGACTTG
>JAJZSC010000110.1 GCA_021849995.1 Bacillota bacterium
CCAACAATTCTTCAAGTTCCAAATTCATGACCCCCTTCTTTTAATTCAATTATAGGTGATTTCTAATTAATATTATACTTACCAACTGTCCCCATTAAATATGATTAAAGTCATACTTTTCCATACGTTTTCCCTTTCATGCTATAAATGATTTTAATAATAAGATAAAGCAATGCTTGTTATTACAGAAAGGTCGTCTCACACCAGAACAAGGAGCAATAAAACTTGCAAACTTTTGCTACTGCGGAATTATTAATCAAGTCCGCTGTGCAGATATTATCCGGGAGAATACCCATAACCGTGACAAAAGCGCCACTGAGGCTGCCTCTAACCTACCCAAATATAATGTATACTTGTTGGTTCAATCTAGTTATTAGTATCAGTTCATAGTAAAATCTATATTAATGCTTAGATAATAGCAAAATAGAGATAACACTATTATCTTTTTGGGGATTAAGGAGGAGATAATTTGGCACATGTTGTGACACTTATTCCTGGTGACGGAATAGGGGATGAGATTGCTCGAGAGACCGTAAGAGTGCTAAATGCTACAGGGGGAGACATCGTTTGGGAAAGACATACGGCAGGTGCCGAAGTCATGGAACAGTTCGGCAACCCACTACCGGACGAAGTTATAGCATCAGTTCGGAAAAACAAAGTTGCTTTGAAAGGTCCTATTACCACTCCCGTCGGCACCGGTTTTAGGAGTGTAAATGTCGGTTTGAGAAAGGCACTAACTCTATACGCGAACTTTAGACCTGCCAAAACAATGCCAAATGTACCTAGCCGCTATGAAAATATTGATATAGTCATTGTCCGCGAAAATATGGAGGATCTCTATGCCGGAATAGAGCATATGGTAGGGGATGACGCTGCAGAAAGTATTAAGATTATAACCAGAAAAGGCTCTGAACGCGTAGTTCGTTTCGCTTTTGACTATGCCAGAAGGGAAGGACGCAAAAAAGTCACTGCAGTTCACAAAGCCAATATTCTTAAATTGAGTGACGGATTATTTCTCGAAGTCGCTAGACAAATAGCTAAAGATTATCCGGATATCCAGTTCGATGACAAAATCGTGGATAATGCCTGTATGCAACTTGTACTGAACCCATGGCAGTTTGATGTTATGGTGATGCCAAATCTGTATGGAGATATCCTGTCTGACCTCTGTGCAGGACTTGTAGGAGGATTGGGAGTCGCCCCAGCAGCAAACTACGGTGAAGATGCAGTAATATTTGAACCAGTTCATGGTTCGGCCCCAGATATAGCTGGCCAAAATAAAGCCAATCCTATGGCCATGATTTTGTGCGGAGCGTTGATGCTGGAACACTTAGGGGAAAAAGAAGCTGCAGAAAAGCTGAGAGAGGCAGTACGCACTGTATTAGCGGAAGGAAAAAATCTAACTCGCGATTTAGGTGGCAGCGCTAGCACTACTGATATTGCTGATGCTATCATTACGAAGCTGAAGTAAGGCTTTGATACATGTAGAGTATGACCAGAAGTACCATGACCAATTTGAACAAGTAAGGTAGAGTCCATCATGAACTCTACCTTACTTGTTTTTACAAATCTAATTTGGCAATATTTATTGTAATACACGTTTTGTATATTTAGTTGGAATACTTTTAAAGAATACTCTTTTCCTTTTTATACAACACTTATTTAATGGTACTTTCTATAAAAGTCATATAATAGTTGATTTACTGAGCAATAGATTTAGGTGGAGTCTTCTGAGCACGAGCGCGTTTGCCTAAGAGAATAGTAAGAATAATAAGCCCAACAGGAATTCCATACTCTAAGACAGGGAGAGAATGGATATAATCGGCAACAAGCTTATCTTTAATGATCATTTCTCCGGCAGTGTATGCCAGAACTCCGGCACCTACATAGGCAATCCAACTGTACTTGTCCATAAGCTTAGTTAACAAGGTGCTTCCAGCCAGTACAATTGGGATACTAAAGGCGATTCCGAAAACAAGGAGCAGCATATTGCCCTGAGCAGCTCCTGCAACTGCCAGAACATTGTCAAGACTCATGATTAGATCAGCCCAAAGGATGGTAAGCAATGCCTTCTTAAAATCTCCACCTTTTGCCTGTCCAGTAGTATGCTCCTCTTTCGGGTATAATAACTTAACAGCGATGATAGCTAACAGTAATCCACCAATGAATTGAACCATTGGTATTTGCATTAACATAGCCGCTACGAAAGTAAGACCAATTCTCAAGATTACTGCAAGGGTGGCACCCCAGAAAATTGCTTTCTTACGATAGGTCTCAGAAAGACCTTGGGCGGCCATCGCAATGACAACCGCATTATCCCCACTTAAAACTAAGTTAATTACAATAATACTTAGTATTCCTGAAAATAATTCTGCGTCCAATTTTTATCCCCCTATTCTTAGTTTAGTAATTTGAAGCCAAAGCTCATCTAAAAAAACTTTTCCCTCCTTTTTGGTACAGTTAGACAAGATTGAAAAAATTTGCTCCCATAAAAGAACTAGGCCATAAAAAAATAAAAAGACCTTTGTTCCATAATTACAGGAACAAAGGTCTTGCTTGACAATCATGCCCTGGAAAGCCAGACTTAAAGTCGCAGTGTTGACTATCCAGTGAAAGCTACTCCCCTTTGCATCTTGAATTATAGCTTTCTTATCATATCAAAGTCAACAGGAATAATAATCAAAATTAAGCCAAAATATCTTTTGTATTTTTTGAAATCCATTCTTACTTAAAGCCCTATATTAAAGATTAGCCAAGATCAAAAACAAATTATATATTTCCTAGCACAAACAGTAAAAACATTTCTATTCCCTAGTAGTTTTAACTTCCTCGTAATGTTTATGGAAATGGGCGAATAAACATGAAGTAAGCAACTCGAGGAAGGAGTATTTGACTCTCTGCAGGCATGTACTTTGTGAAGGAGGGGAGGTCATGCTTGACTATGGACAAAAGCATGTACTTCTCATTGTAGATATTCAGAGAAAGTATGAGCAATATTTTAACCTTACTTATCTTCAAAAAGTTAATAAGTATCTGAAAAAGCATTCCTTTGATGAAGTAAGAATGTTAATCGATACTTTTTATGATAATATGCACGGTGATTACATTCCAGCTTTTCTCGACAATAATTTAACCCATGTTCCAATTTTCAAACAGTATTCATCCCAGTTAGCCGTTAATTTGCTGCGACAAAAAGGGATAGATGAACCTGAAATCAAGAAGGAGCTTTTTCTTTACAAGCGTTACTGTCCGTTTAACGATGGCTTGCTTTTTTTATTGGAACCGAACTATATTCCAAATTATGCTGCTTGTCATGGGGATGAATTAGATTATTATCATCTTGAGTTTATCCCTTCATCGTTTAAAGAATTTCTGCTAAGTTGTCAAAGTAAACAAATCCACTTAATTGGTGGAGGGTACAGCAAGTGTGTTGCTATTACTCAGAAAATATTGAATTTGCTACACATAAACAATTTGGTTCATGCCCGGGTTTGTTACGAGATAGACAATTTCAGCTCTCTTTCATATTGTTCCCTTCGATATGAAATAGAGCAAGATCCAAATAAACATTTGGAAGAAATATATAATCATAGGACCAAAGAGGTGCATTGGATTTTTAAAGAGAATGCAACCTTTCAAGTAAAATGATTAGTTAAAATTTATTTCTGGATTTAACAATATTTTTTGTTTTAACCGTAATTTTGTTCCAATAAAAGGGTTTTGGCAAAATTTAGCGAAAATATATAAGATATTGTATCCAGAAAGGAGCGGACAATGTCCGTGAGTTATTATGATTCTGGCCAAAGGAATGAGACATTCTTCACTTTTCCGAAAATCGTAGCGACTTGTATACTAGTTATCGTTTTTTACTACGTTTCAAAAGTAAATTACTTATTATTCCACACCTTAGCCGAAGGGTTTGCTGCCCTTGTAGCCTTTTTGATTTACATTTTGGCAACCAGCACATACAGACACTCAAAGGACAACTTTTTATTATTTTTAGGATACACTTACGTATTTATCGGAGTTCTAGACATATTACATCTTATTACCTATAAAGGCATTGCTATCGTACAAGGCTATACGGCTAATACACCCACACAATTATGGATTGCAGGAAGATATTTAGAAGCCATAACATTGTTTTTAGCGCCTTTCTTCATCACCAGGAACTTTTCACGAAGGTTGGTAGTAGGAGTATATGGGGCTATAACCGGTTTTTTTGTACTAGTAATAATGTTTTACCCACTATTTCCAGTCTGCTATATCGAAGGTAAAGGCCTTACGCTATTTAAGATTTTAAGCGAATATATCATTTCATTGATTATATTGGGAAGCGCCTATAACCTTTATAAACGCCAAGACAAACTTAATCCGAATTTGTATAGTGTCATGATTTATTCTATGGCCTTTTTCATTGTATCGGAATTAAGTTTCACGCTTTACACAGACGTTTTCGGAGTAATGAATTTCGCCGGCCACATCTTAAAACTAATTTCTTACTACCTTATTTTTAAAGGAGTGCTTTTAAAAGGTATTGAAGAACCATATGATACTATTTTCAGAGAGCTTAAACAAAGCACTATTCAGGATTATCTGACAGGGTTGTATAACCGGCAAGGGTTTATTGAGTTTTTTGAGCATGAAGCTGCACGAGCTAAAAGAGAAGAATATGGACTAGGGCTTTTGCTTTTAGATTTAAATTCGTTTAAATCAGTCAACGATCAATATGGACATCTCGCGGGAGATTTTGTACTAAAAGGGTTAGCAAAAATTCTCAAAGCCAGTATTCGAGAAACAGATATCGCCTGTCGATTAGGTGGGGACGAGTTTGTAGTTTTGCTAACGGATGCCGATGAGGAAACTCTATGTTTAGTAACAGAAAGAATTCGGGCAGCGGTTGCTGACTGGGATCAACAAATTCCCGCCAATGTTGGGGTGAGTATCGGTTCTTCTTTATGGCAGCCTGGTCAAGAAAAAGATATTGATTCTTTCATTCGTGAGGCAGATGTGGGAATGTATAGAGAGAAAGGGGAAACCTCCCCGCACTTAGTTCAGGGCCAATTCGAGTTTGAAAAATAGATGTTAAAATAACATAGTTCGATAACCTGTCTCATAGGTTGTAGTAATACAGGAAATTTGAGGTTTGGGAGGATTAGAACTATGACCAAAGAAGCTGAAATCATGGAATTTCTAGAAACCAAGATGTTCAAGCCAATTCTTGAATCTCCAAATATATCAGATAGGTTTAAAAAAGCGACAAGGGGATTAGGTATCCGGATGGATCAACGGAATGCTCAGGGCATGATTGAATACTTTTGGGCTAATGTAGTTGATGCTAATCAAAAGCATGCTAGTTATGGCAGGATGCTAAAAAACGAACCCTTCGCAGAATTTGATGAAGTAGTAACAGAATTTAGAATTAGATTCAAAGAATTATAAAACACTTCAAATATTAACATATTGAGTATATTTGGGAACGCATCGATCGAGCGTTCCCTTCTCTTAATTTAATTTACATCACTTAGTAATTTTAAATCCTTAACTATTTATATTTCTAATGGCATCCGACGTCGCTATTAACTTACAGTTAACAAATTAGCTGCAGAAAATATATAGAAGAGAGCAAATAATATAGGTCATTTTCTAAATTTCACGATTTAGTAATTAGTTATAGATTCTGGGTGCTTGTTCGGTAGCATAACTTAACATTTCGTAGTTAATATCCTCAAAATCTTTACTGATCTCCGGGGCTTCCACCCACTGACTTCTGGGGGAGTGGGAATCAAATTGTTCGATAAAATCCTTGAAATTATCTCCACTATAAGCATCGCGAAATCCTTCAAGATTAAAGAATGCTGTAAAGTTGCAGTTTAAGTTTAAATGATAGTATAAGTCTTTGTTAATTAATTGGGAGCTACGCTTATCAATTACACATTTAAAATTTTTAAGTATCTTTTGCTTTTGGTCATTCGATAAACTATACATTTTCAAACCCCCTTAGATTATATATTTTTTAGTGTTTGACAAAAGGGTTATAAATATTAAGCACTTAAAAATACTTTAATGCATTATAAACAATTGTTAGCAAAGAATGATAAAAATCCTAAATGAGTATAGATATTTAATTTTTGAAAAAAATATAAATATCTAGTTAGGAGGTGTTTTAATTGGCAGGATTAAGCCAAAAAGAGAGAATGCTGTTAAACGATCAAAAAAGTCATGAGGAAATGTGCATCCAAAAGTATACTAAATATGCTAATGAAGCCACAGATCCTCAACTCAAACAGTTGTTTAACACCCACGCATCTCACGAGAGACAACATTTGAACACAATTAACCAAATCATGAGTGGGCAAGTACCTAATATGTCTACCCAAGGCCAACAACAAAGCGAAAGGCAAAGTGGTCAACAAATGGGGCAACAGACCGGCACTATGCCAGGACGTACAAATCAGGCTGATCTTGATCTTTGTCATGACATGCTTATGACCGAAAAATACGTGTCTGGTTCTTATGACACAGTAATTTTTGAGTGTGCAGATACTAACACTCGCCAAGCCCTTAACCATATTCAAAAGGAAGAACAGCAGCATGGAGAAGACCTATTTAACTACATGCAAAGCCATGGAGGATATCAGGTACAGTAATAATTATTTGCAGTATGGTAATTTCAGAGGTAGAAATTGTAGCTAGTAAAAACCACGTATGTTGACTTTCTAATGAAGAACGTTAATAAAGTAAGACCTTCCTTAATGGATGGTCTTATTTTATTTGCATATAGAATTAATCTAATCAAACAATAAGTTTGAAAGGCTTAGGATAAATAATTGCTATTCGGTCAAATATAATCTTGAATTTCCTAGATGCGGAGGATATTTATGCAACGTCAGAGTGCAACTATTATTGAACAACCATCAGAAGGCTTAAGGGGTTTTGAACCTGAGATCCTGGAACGTCGTACAGGCAATTGCTGTTGTGACACCCCGAAGGAACAGGACCACTTGTATTTCAGACTTGACGATTTTATTGACAGCCTGTCAGACCAGGATGGGGTTTTGATTCGAGTGCTTCATCATGCTCAGAATATTTTTGGCTATTTACCTAGAGAAGTACAGATTCATATAGCTAATCGACTTGGTAAGTCTTTAGCTGAAGTTTATGGAGTAGCTAGTTTTTACCATTACTTTTCTCTAGAACCTAAAGCAGAATTTACGGTTGAAGTATGCATGGGAACCGCCTGCTATGTTAAAGGAGCAGCGAATATCATCTCTGAATTGGAAAAAGAGCTCGGGATCAAAGTAGGTCAAATTACTTCAGATCAAAGGTTCGGGTTAAAGGTATCTCGATGTATCGGAGCTTGTGGATTAGCACCCGTAATGGTCATCGGGGAAGATATTCACGGCAGATTAACTCCGGAGATGATTCCGGAGATTTTGCAACGCTATTCCAAGCCCAAGGAGGGATAGATTATGGATACAGTATCTCAGCTTGAAGAAATTCGTGATCGGGTATTGAGTCAGAAATCAGGGCGGATCCTAATCAGTATGGGCGTGTGTGGGGTTGCAGCAGGTGCTAAAAACACAGTGCAAGCAAGCAGGGAAGAATTAGATAACCGTAGGCTAAGTGGCTGGGCAATTGTTCAAACTGGTTGTTTAGGAATATGTGATAAGGAACCCCTAATGATAGTCGAAAAACCTGGAGAATCCAGGGTTATTTACTATGGAGTAAATGAAGAGAGAGCCAGACAAATCGTAGTAAATCATATCGTGAATAACTTTATCGTCGGTCATTGGGTATTGCCTGAGGACCAATCCATTTATTCATATTAAGAGGTGAGAGATTTGCCCCATTACCGTCATCATGTCCTAGTGTGCCAAGGGACTGGCTGTTTATCCTCTGGCAGTACAGGAGTATTAAAGCGCTTAGAACAAGAGGTGAAAGCCAAAGGTCTCAGCGATCAAGTTCGAGTTGTTAAATCAGGTTGTTTTGGGTTCTGTATGCAAGGCCCGGTTATGATCGTATATCCTGAAGGGGTTTTCTATACTAAAGTTCACCCGGAAGATGTCGCCGAGATTGTTGACAAGCATCTAAAGGGTGGAAAAACAGTCGAACGATTGCTATTTAGGGATCCGGCTACAGACAAAGCTGTTGAAGAGTTCGGTGATATTCTGTTTTTTAAAGGTCAAAAGCGAATTGTACTTAAAAACTGCGGAACAATAGACCCGGAAAATATTGAAGAATACATAGCTCAAGACGGTTATTTTGCCTTGGCCAAAGTATTAACTGAGATGTCACCTGAACAGGTGATAAACGAAGTCAAAAAGTCTGGTCTGCGGGGACGGGGTGGGGGTGGATTCCCGACAGGCCGGAAATGGGAATTTGCGCGCAATTCTAAAGGGGAACCGAAATATCTAATCTGCAAT
>JAJZSC010000111.1 GCA_021849995.1 Bacillota bacterium
AACCAAAAAAATAATTCCACCCATAGTAGGAGTTCCAGCTTTTTGCAAGTGCCTTTGAGGACCGTCCTCACGTATACTTTGCCCGAATTTGAGGATGCGGAGAACCGGGATTAAAAAAGGTCCGATTATTAGACAGATAATTAGTGCTAATCCTGCAGCTATAAATAAACGTTCAGACATTGGTTGATTCCTTCCTTTTCTCCACCATTAGTTAAGAAGAGCAGCAGTAATCTCCTCCATTTTCATGCCGCGTGAACCTTTGATGAGAACCCAAGGCGTCACTCCCAGGCGGTTAAGCACTTGCTTTGCTTTAAGAACTGCTTCTTCACGGTTGGAGGTAATGTGTACCCGCTCAATCGGAAATCCGCTATTTATTGCTCCACGGGCAATATGCTCGGCTAATTCTCCAACAGTGACCAATTCATTGATACCTAGATTGGCCACCTCCATACCTACTTCGAAATGTCCCTGCTCACTCGATTCACCGAGTTCATACATTTCTCCTAAAATCGCCAGAGTATTTTCCTCCGCCCTCTCTTTGAGAACTTGCAAAGAAGCCTTCATGGAGGTCGGATTGGCATTATAAACATCACTGATCAGGGTACTGCCCATGATTCCAGGTTTGATTTCCAAGCGCATTTTAGATAGCTCTAAACCCTTTAGACCTATACAACCTTCTTCAAGGGAAATACCATATATTACACCTACTGCCAACGCTGCAAGTGCATCAAGTACATTGTGCTCGCCCGGAAGTGGGAGGGAAGCTTGGGCGGTCTCATCTTTCCAATTTACCTGAAAAGATGTCCCCATAATACCTTCAGGTTGAAGGTTGACCCCACAGACTTCCGGTGCAGCATATTTACCTCTCAATCCGTAAAACAATTTTGGATGTGAATCAGTTTGAGCCTTAAAAGCAGACCATTCATCCTCTGAATTAATAATAGCTACCCCATGTGTTGGGAGAGAGTCCACAAGCTCCCATTTTGCTTGGGCTATCCTCTCCTGACTGCCGAGAAGCTCCAGGTGGGTCGTCCCGATATTTGTGATAACCCCTGTATCAGGTTGGGCAATCTCGCATAGTGCTTTAATCTGACCGAGACCTCTCATTCCCATTTCCAATACTAAAATTTCAGAATCTGCTGGGGCAGTTAGAATTGTTAATGGAAGACCAAGCTCATTGTTGAAATTGTCCTTATTTTTATGAACCTTAAATTTGGTTGAAAGTACTGCCGCTACCATATCTTTGGTAGTTGTTTTTCCATTGCTGCCGGTAATAGCGACAACCTTTGAGCCTAAGGCGAATCTCCAAGATTTGGCTAACTCTTGAAGCGCATCAATAGAAGAATCAACCAAGATCAAGGCCTTGCCTTCCGGCACCTCTGGAATACCTCCCAAGGCCTTGAAACGCTCCTCTTCTCCTATAGCAATTGAAATACCCTTCTTAAAGGCGTCACAGACATAATCATGCCCATCTACCTTCTCTCCTGCCAGTGCAAAGAATATTTCTCCACCTATAATACTACGGCTGTCAATGGTACATCCTGCCGGTACGATGTCCTTGGAACCTAAAAGTCTACCTTTTAGAATTTGGGCAACAGTTGTACTATTTAGCATTATATCCCAGCCTCCTTAAGGCCTCTGAGGCAACCTCCCGGTCATCAAAAGGGAAAACCTGTTTTCCGATAATTTGATATGTCTCATGGCCCTTTCCTGCGATTAAGACGGTATCACCTGGTTTCGCCATGCTACAGGCCTTTATTATCCCATCACGTCGGTCTGTAATCGCTGCATGTTCTACGTCTTTTACCCCTGGAAGGATATCCTCAATGATCTTTTCTGGTTGTTCTGTTCGCGGATTATCTGAGGTGACGACTACATAATCGCTCAGTTCAGAAGCTACCTTACCCATTAATGGTCTCTTAGTCCTATCGCGATCCCCGCCACATCCGAATACTGTAATCAGCCTTCCAGCTGTAAACTCTTTCGCAGTCTTTAAAACATTCTCCAAGCCATCCGGTGTATGGGCATAATCAACAATTACTTGAAACGGTTGGCCTGCACGAACGCTTTCAAACCTTCCGGGGACCCCCTCTACTTCAGCCAATGCTTGAGCAACAGTTTCCTGGTCATATCCTCGTTCAATCCCCCAGGCGAAAGCAGCTAAGGAGTTATAAACACTAAAAATCCCTGGTGTCCTGTATTTAATCTCACACATCTTTCCTTTGAATGAGACCGTATAGGTTATCCTATCTGAAGTAATATCAATATTTGAGGCTCGATAGTCCAGATTATCTGCATGAATTCCATAACTTGCGACAGGGGCAGTTGAGAATTGCTTAAGTTCTGAGAAGGCAGGGTCATCTCCATTAAGAATACTGTTTTTAGCCTGCTTCTTGCCCTTCAGTTCCGTAAACAATCTGGATTTTGCCTTTAAATACTCCCCCATTGTTTTATGATAATCGAGATGATCTTGTGTTAAATTTGTAAAAATACCCGCATCAAATTCGCAGCCACTGACACGTCCCAGATCTAAAGCATGAGAAGACACTTCCATGGCAACCAAGCTTACTCCCTCTGCAAGCATCTCATTAAGTAAAGCCTGAATCTCTATAGCCTCAGGGGTAGTCCTATCACCCGGAATCTCCCTTCCAGCGATTTTGGCCCCCAAGGTTCCAATCAAACCGACCTTTTTGCCCGCTTTTGTTGCTATCACTTCCACAAGATGTGTAACAGTTGTTTTCCCATTTGTTCCAGTGACACCGACAATCTCCAAGCTTTGGCTAGGATGGTCATATACGTTGGCTGCAAATATTCCAAGTTTTTGACGTATATTTTCTACTTGCACCTGTGGAATATCAATCGGAAGGATTCTCTCAACGATAAGCGCCACAGCCCCTGAACCTATGGCCTGAGGTGCAAAATCATGTCCATCAACATTTGCTCCAGGAACACAAGCATAGATATCACCCGCTTTTACTTTGCGCGAATCCATAGAAATACCTGTAATTTCTACTTCTATATTTCCTGATGAGGCCTTAACATCTACGCCTTCTAAAATGTGTGATAATTTTTTCGGATTAGTTAACATCCTCATCCATCCTTTCAGTTGCTAATTATTTCACCCAAAACTAGTATAAACACATAAAACTTAGCGCAGACCTTAATAAATCATTTTGAAATTTAAAAATCCACATAATTTTAGAAAACGCTTACCCTGGTTCAGTCAGCGGAACACGCCCCTGCAGACTTCTAATAGCTTCTATATCCTCATCTTCCTCTTCCCACCAAGGAGCAAGAGTAGGTCTGCCTGCCTCATCCCCCATATATAAAAGGATACTTGAACCAGCTTCAACTCGGGCGTCCGCATGTGGAATTTGATCGATTACATTTTGACCCTTACCTTCCTGCATGACCTTAAATCCGGCCTGGGTTAAAGCTTTCTCTGCTTCTCCCAAAGGAAGCCCAATCACCGATGGAACTATAGCAGGTTTTTTTACTGGCGGAAATACGACATCTGGAAGAGGTTTGCCCGGAGTGAGTGGCGCATTTAGGTCAGGCTTAACTCCTAAATACTTAAGTGTATCCAACATAACCGCCTGGCCAACAGGTCCGCCTACTGCTCCCCCGTAAAATGGCACTCCATCAATTACGACAAGAATTACCGCCCGGGGATTATCTGCTGGTGCGAAACTAACAAAAGATGCTACATACTCCCCCTGCATATAAGCCCCATTTTGAACCTTTTGAGCTGTTCCGGTTTTTCCTGCTACTCTGTAACCCGGAAGAAAAGCTCGTCTTCCGGTACCATTCGTAACTACGGACTCCAACATTTCTCTTTCCAGCTTGGCAGTACTCTCACTGATAACACGCCTGACTTCCTGTTTCTGAAATGGTACAATCACCTTTCCGGTAGGACCAACAATTTCCTTAACAAGTTGCGGCTTCATCAATGTACCACCATTGGCGACTGCCGAAACTGCAGTGATTAGCTGAATTGCCGTAACGTTATTTGTCTGTCCGATTGACATGGTAGCTAGATCCAAAGCAGTTGCTCTCTTCTTGTTGGCGATAATTCCAAAAGCTTCCCCAGACATTTCTATCCCAGTTTTTTTCCCGAAGCCAAAATCCGTAAGGTATTTGTAGAACTTATCAATACCGAGACGCTGCCCCATCTCAATGAAACCAGGGTTGCACGAATTTTCGGTTACCTGGATAAAAGACTGGTCACCATGTCCCCCAGCTTTCCAGCAGCGGACATTTTTTCCTAATACAGTGTAAAAACCTCGGTCGAAAAAATGTTCCTGGGGTTTTATTTTCTTTTCCTCTAAGGCTGCAGCGAGGGTAATTATCTTAAAAGTTGAACCAGGCTCATAACCATTCTGAACTGCTATGTTGCGCCGGGCACTCGCATCAAAAGCTTGATAGCTATTTGGATCAAAACTAGGCGCAGTAGCTAAGGCCAGCATTTCACCGGTATTCGGTTCCATTACCAGGATAGAGGCACTTTTAGGGGCTTGCCCATTCATATTAGTCCCCTGGCCTGACATCAATTTCTGCAATTCCCGTTCAGCAAAAGCTTGAATGTTCTTATCAATGGTTAATCTTACTGTATTTCCTGTTTTAGGAGAAAGATACTCATGATTAGCGCGGGGAAGCGGAACTCCATTGGCTGAAAACTCGGTTAGAATATATCCCGGAACACCTTTCATTTCGGAATCCCTTGTTAACTCTATTCCCTCCAGACCTTGGTTGTCAATCCCGGCGAACCCGATAATATGCGAAGCCAGACTGCCATTTGGATAAAAGCGTTGACTATCCTCCGTTATCCCGATCCCAGGCAGGTTCAACATGCGAATCCTAGCCGCAACTTCAGCCGGCACCCGCTTTTTTACATATTCCAGAGCACTTCGTTTGGTGATTTTTGCCAGAACTTCTGATTGAGGCATCCCCAAGACTTCTGATAGTTTATTTACTATTTCATCACTGCGGCCAGACGATTTAACCTGAGCCGGAATCGCATAGACTGTTTCGCTACTGACGCTCATAGCCAGGACATTACCGTTCCGGTCTTCGATATTCCCTCTTTTAGGTGCAACCGGCACACCTCGAAAATGTATATCTTTTGCCTTGTCTCCCAAAAACTCCCCCAAAACAAGTTGAACATATCCTAGCCGGACAATGAGGACTACCAAAAATAAACTAACACACAAAAAAAGAAAGGCGATTCGTTTACGCATGACTACATAAGGACTCATTGTCCCACCCCCAATAGCTTGGGTCATCACGTAACTCAAATCGCCTTTGTTTTAATTAGCGTTGTGTAGAAGCGAAGAAACTGGTAAAAAGCTGTGATAATTGTTTGATAGCAGAGGGCTTTTCCTCAACTTGTTCAGTGGCGACCTGAGACGTGGATGTCCCAGTTTTACTCTTTACAGCAGGTAAATTGCCAGCCACATAAACAGTGCCCGAAGGCTTTTGCATACCCATCGATAACGCTGCAGTTTCTATCCGGCTAACAGAACGCAACTTATCTACTTCTACCTGGAGAACATCATTTTGAGACTTGATAGCTGTAATCTCCTTCTCCAAGGCCCGTATCTCAGCACCTTTAACAACTGTGAGGTTGATAGTTTCCGCTCCTATAACTCCAGCTACAGCAACAGTCAACCCCAGGGCCATGATACTTTTCCAGTGGGACCGATTGCGCTTCTTAATGGGATTTGCCTTTTTGGGTGTTGTGGACACGTGCTTAAGCGGCTGTTGCCATTCTAATTTTTCCTGCGCTACTACCAAGGGTATTCCTCCCCCTTCCGGTTTAGACCGTTATATTTTTTCCGCTACCCTAAGTTTTGCACTTCGGGCTCGAGGATTATTTTCTATCTCAGAATCAGTTGGCAGAATCGGCTTTTTCGTAACAAGTTTCGCTATCGCCTTTTTATGACACATACAGACAGGTAAAGCAGGCGGACAAATACATCGCCCTAACCATGACTGCATTTTTTCTTTGACTATCCTGTCCTCCAAGGAATGGAAAGTAATAACTCCTACTCTCCCTCCTGGAGCTAAACATCGGATAACCTGATCCAGGGTTCGTTCTAAGACACCTAATTCATCGTTAACTGCAATCCGCAAGGCCTGAAAGGTGCGTTTTGCCGGGTGCGGGCCTTCGCGCCGTGCAGCTGCGGGAATAGCAGCTTTTATAACATCTACCAGATCACCTGTCGTCTCAATCTTTTGTTTAGAGCGAGCCTGAATAATGAATTGAGCAATTCTCTTGGCCCATTTTTCTTCTCCGTACCGCCAGATAAGATCAGACAGCTGTGCCTCAGTCCAGTCGTTTACCAATACACTTGCATTTAGCGCCCTGGATTGATCCATTCGCATATCCAGCGGGGCATCTTGCATATAACTAAACCCGCGCTCTGCTTCATCAAGTTGAGGGGAAGATACTCCAAGATCGAAAATAACCCCGGTTACCGGCAGCAATCCTCTGACACTGAGACTTTCCTCCAAGTGCTCGAAGTTTTTACTTACGAGAATTACTCGCTCATCACGACCTAAGATATTCTCGGCATGATTAATTGCTACAGGATCCTGATCAAATCCAATGAGTTTTCCACCCTGACTAAGCCGTCCAAGCAGGTACCGGCTATGGCCAGCCCCTCCAAGGGTGCAATCCACATAAGTGCCAGATGGATCAGTAAAAACAGCATCAACCGTTTCTGCAAGCATTACTGTTACATGATGAAAGTCCAAGCTATTCGACCCTTTCTTTAAATACCTAAATGCACCAAAGATTCTGCTGCACTGGCATAAGCATTTTCAGCCTGCTGGCTGTATTCTGCCCAGTGAGCCTGGCTCCAAATCTCCACTCTGCTGGAGACTCCAACCAAGACTACATCCTTTTCTAATTTGGCATATTCCCTCAAATTAGCCGGCAATAAAATTCTCCCCTGCTTATCCAATTCGCATTCAGTTGCACCGGAAAAAAAGAAACGGACGAAAGCCCTGGCATCGGGCTGGGTAAATGGTAAGGCACGAAGCTTTTCTTCAAGTGATTTCCATTCAGACAGGGGGTAAACAAACAAACAGTTATCTAAGCCTTTGGTGGCAATAAATTGTTCACCTAAGACCTCACGGAATTTTGCCGGGATTATCAACCGGCCTTTTCCATCAATTGTATGGAGGTATTCCCCCATGAACATTGATTGTTCACCCCACGATACTAGCTTTACGACCCACTTTGCCCCACTTTACCCCACTTATTCTCCACTTGTGTGATTTTTCCTGCATTAATAACTACCAAATTTAATTTTTTTTAAAAAATAAGGACGAAAGTCCTAAAAGAAGTCTTGATTTGGGGCTGCCTAGATGTGGTTATGCACCTCGATAGAAAAATTCAGCCCTGAAAAATACTGCTATTTGCAAGCTACTCCGGAGATGACCGATGCCGTTCACCATTGCTGCGGGCTCGAAACAATCCAGTGAATTGTTTCGCCGAAGGATCGAACTCGGCTGCTTCGCTACTGTGTCCGAAACCCTCATGGAATCTGCATGTGAACCTTCGGCACAGTTTTACGCTGCGCAGCACTCGCTCGCTTACGCGCCTACGCAAAATCGGTTCACTGGCATCGGTCATCTCCTCCGTTAATTTTTATGCTTTTGGCACATCTGTGGCATGATGTTTGATATACCAAAAAATAAAACCGGCTGGGAAAAAACACCCAAGCCGGTTCATTGTAACAATTTGTAATTATCTTAGGTTCAGCCCCCAGCGAGCATTACATAACGGTAGGCAACTAGAATAGTAAGAATCCACATGAGCCAATGAACTTCCTTGACTCTGCCAGTAACGAGTTTCAAGAAGGTGTAGAAGATAATTCCGGCCGAAACACCATTCGCGATACTATAGGTGAAGGGCATCATTACGATAGTGAGGAATGCCGGAAGAGCCTCAGTGAAATCCTCAAAGTCGATTTCCTTAACACCACTCATCATTAAAAGTCCTACTATGATGAGTGCAGGAGCTGTAGCAGCATTAGGTATGATTCCAAAGAGTGGCGCAAAAATCAAGGCTGCAAGGAACAAGATACCGGTAGTAACAGCTGTCAGACCAGTACGTCCCCCTTCCCCGATACCAGCAGCACTTTCAACATAGGCAGTAATCGTTGAGGTTCCTAGCAAGGCCCCAGCACTAACACCGAATGCATCTACCATCATAGCCCTGCCGATTGCTGGAGATTTGCCACTGTTGTCAATAAGACCAGCCTTCTTACCAGTTCCAACAAGTGTTCCAAAAGTATCAAACAACTCAACAAAGGTAAAGGTAAGAACCAAGGTCCCGATTCCTGCGGAAAGAGCTCCTCTAAGATCTAAAGCA
>JAJZSC010000112.1 GCA_021849995.1 Bacillota bacterium
CCTGCCGAAACAAGGGTTCTCCTGAAACATCGACACCACAGTCCCGACAATATAACATACTCATTTAGCTTAAAATACCCCTTTAGTATATTAGTTTTGACAATGAGAGCAAAAAACTGTAGTCCGCCCTCCCAGGCGCTTTCTTTCCAGGGGACGTCCACAGGTATAGCAAGGTTCAATCGCCCGACCGTAAACTTTTAGTTCCCTCTGAAAACTACCCTTCTCCCCATTTGCATCACGATAATCTCTGAATGAAGTACCCTGTGCGTCAATACCGGCCTGCAACACGGTTTGGATTGCCTTATGCAGCTTCTCAATTTCTTCTGGACTTAGTGAATTAGCAAGTCGTTCCGGGGATAGCCCTGCCAGAAAAAGGGCCTCATCTACATAAATATTACCTAATCCTGCTAGAACAGTTTGGTCAAGCAGAGCGGTTTTCAAGTTGACCTTCTTCCTCGCTAGGGCCAAAACCAAATATCCAACCGTAAAATCCTCTTCCAGTGGTTCAGGTCCCAGAATCTTCAGAGATGGATGCAGCAAACGGTCAGGTGTAGGGACTGCCTTGATCCGGCCGAATTTACGAATATCTGAAAAGTGCAATTCGCCTGCTTCGAGCACAAAGACGACATGAGTATGTTTGTCAGGAACTTGTGCTTCAGGGAAATACACCAAGCGTCCGGTCATTCTCATATGTGCAACTAGAGACCACCCGCCATCTAAGGTGATAAGCAAATACTTTCCCCGACGTTCAAGGCTTTCAATTCTCTGACCCTCAACTATATCTTCAAACTTCTGGCCGTCCCATCCTTCAACCGATTTATTCCAGTAAAGCAAAACTCTATCAATTTTTGAGCCCTTTACTCTGTTCTCAAGTGTCCGCCTAATTGTCTCAACCTCTGGCAGCTCTGGCATAAAATTATCTCCATTTCCTTAATTCGTAAACTTCATATTCTAATCATAAGGCGTTTTCTGTAAAGTCTTAAATCATAAGTCATTATCTGTAAAATCATAAATCATAAGCATTATCTGTAAAATCATATTGCTTCATATCGTACCAGTTCGGACCAACTTTACATTCCACAGTTAATGGCACAATTAGTGGGAAAGCATTCTCCATCTGGTCTTTGAGCAATACTGCTACTTCATCAATTTCTTCAGTGGGTACTTGAATAAGCAACTCATCATGAACCTGTAATAACATCTTTGAACGAAGTTCCCGCAGTGCTTCTTCTACATCCAGCATGGCAAGCTTCATAATGTCCGCAGCAGTGCCTTGGATAGGGGTATTCATGGCGATTCTTTCTCCAAACTGCCGTTGGGTACGATTGGAGGAATGCAGCTCCGGCACTCTCCGCAAGCGTTTAAGCAGTGTCCGAACTTGGGCTGTTTCTTTAGCTTTTGCCACCACTTCTTGCATATACCGTTTTACACCTTGATACCTTAAGAAATACTGCTCAATATAATACTTCGCTTCTTTCCTTGGTATACCCAAATCACGCGATAAGCCAAAATCTGTTAAGCCGTAAATCAAGCCAAAGTTCACTGCTTTGGCTCGACGTCTCATCTCCGAAGTAACCTCCTGAATCGGTACGCCAAACACTTCGGCTGCTGTTCTAGAATGAACATCCTGACCTAAGGCAAATGACTCACATAATAACGGGTCTTCGGAATAATGCGCCAGAATCCTTAACTCAATCTGGGAATAATCAGCCGATATAAGCAGCCAGTCCGGTTCCGTAGCCCTAAATACCTTCCTTAGGAGTCGCCCCTGTTCTAACCTGATAGGGATATTTTGGAGGTTAGGCTCGGTGCTGGACAATCTGCCAGTCGTAGTAACGGTCTGCTGAAAAGTAGTATGGATTCGACCCTTGCGTTCTTGAGCTACTAAACCGTTTACATAAGTAGATACAAGCTTATTTAATTGTCTATAGTCAAGTATCTTTTCTATGATTGGATGCTCCTGCCGGAGTTCTTCCAAAGTTTCGGCATCGGTTGAATAGCCCGTTTTAGTCTTCTTCACTGGAGGAAGGCCGAGCTTTTCAAATAAAATGCGCCCTAACTGCTGTGGAGAATTTATGTTAAAGGACTCGGCGGCCAGTGAATGGATTTCGCTCTCCAAAGTCTGCAGACTACTCTCTAGTTCCTGGCCGAATTCTTTTAACAAAGGTATATCGATTCCTATACCATGTGCCTCCATCTGAGCCAACACATTACTTAGAGGTTCTTCCAGGGAATGAAGTAAGGAAGACAACTCATATTTCTCGATATCCTGCTGATATCTCGGATACACCTGGGCTAGCGCCGCTGCTTCTTCTGTTAAGCTATTAAAGGGCTGGCATTCAGGAATATATTCGCGCACCAAATCGACCGGTGCAAACTTAGTCCGGGACGAATTCAAAAGGTAAGCTGCCAGAGCAAGGTCAAAACTCATACCGCGGATATTTTTTCCATGGTTACGCAGAAGAGAGGTCAGTGTTTTACTATCTGCAATGACCTTAAACACATTTGGGTTTTCTAACAGGTCATGCCAATTCCCCAGTACCTCGGCGGAAACACTATTAGGATCGAGATGAAAAACTTGCTCATCTTTAACTGCTGCCCAGCCCTCGATCGTACCCCAATGAGGGTTAGCCCCGCTATATTTATATGAGACTATTAAAGTAGCACCTTGGGTCTCCCACTCTTTAAGCTTATTAAGCCAGTCGTCATCATTCGGGTAATGCTCCTGATATGGGATCAATTTTTCTGAATCGCTTTCAACGGACTTACTTACTTCGGCAACGGACTCAGACTCTTTAGCTAATCCACCCTGATGATGTTCTTGCCAGATTCTCGCAATGTTACGAAGGCTGTATTTTTGCAATACTTCCGAAACAGCAGCTTCAGCGGGCCGTTTCACAGCCAAATCATCGATTGAATATTCGACAGGTACCTCTGTAAACATAGTTGCCAAGCGCTTGCTTAGCAGAGCTTGTTCCTTATACTCAATAAGTGTTGCTTGGAGCTTTTTGCCTGCTACGGCAGAGGTATTTTCAAGTACTGCTTCTACACTACCAAATTCCCATAACAACTTAAGTGCAGTCTTTTCACCAACCCCAGGAACTCCTGGAATATTATCCGAGGAATCTCCCATCAGACCTTTTAGGTCAATGATTTGCTCAGGTCTTAACTTATAACGTTCCCAGAGCAAGTGTTCATCATAGCACTCAACTTCACTGATTCCTTTCTTAGTCAGAAAAACTCTGGTTTTTGGAGTAATTAGTTGCAAAGCATCGCGATCCCCTGTGTAGATCTGAACTTCCCAACCTTTGTTTTCAGCTTTTTTAGTTACTGTAGCAATCAGATCATCCGCCTCATAGCCGGCAAATTCTAGAATCGGAACATCAAATCCGGCTAGAACTTCCTTTAGATAATCGAACTGCGGTTTTAGCCCATCAGGAGTCTCCTTGCGATGGGCTTTATATTCTGCATATTGCTCTATTCTAACTGTTGCTTTGGACTTATCAAAAGCAACAACCCAATAATCCGGTTTCTGTTCTTGCAATAATCTAAGGAGCATGGTCATAAAACCATGCAAGACATTGGTCGGCCGTCCGTCAGGAGTAGTGAGCGGAGGCAAAGCATAAAAGGCACGGTTAGCCAAACTGTTCCCATCTAGAATAATAATTTTAGGCATCTTACGAAAACCCCTTTCTCGTCTTTAAATATATCATAGAGATTCGCAAGTGCCAAACAGGAATAGGATAGATAGCTTAGAAAGCTTTAGGTCGAAAGGCTCAGTAAATAAACAAACTATTAGAGGAATAAAAAAAGGCTTTCAACGTTCGTGAAAAACGCTAAAAACCTTATAATCAATGGCTAGGAAAACATTATCTACAGCAATTGTTTAAACTACCCTGCATCTTTACAGGTCCTTCATTGCCCGTTGCACTATTTGCTGGAAAAACTCTTACTACAGAATTAGGTGTCAATGATACAGCAGTCGGAAAATTGATTGTTCCTGAAAAAGTAGGCGGCGTTTGAGGAGTTGGGTATATTTGGTGACGAAATCTCTCCACATTAGGTATGTCTACTTCTGCAATCCATATATCAAATCCAGTAGGAAGAGAACCTAGTACCACCATAACGCTTACTGCTATTGTTCCTATGAAACTAGTATAAACAAGAGCTACTCCCGCTTCGCCTAATTCAGAGGGTTGCACAAGATCCAGTGTCACACAGCAAGAAAAGGAAATCCGACCTGGAACACACAAAACATCCCCTGGGAAAATAAGGTTAGGATTAGAAATATGGGGATTTGCTATTATCAGTTCATTTACACTTGTCCTATAAATACTTGAAATTTTATACATTGTATCTCCAGGACTTACAGTATAATGTCCAGCAAAATTTGCAGGGCAGGAAGCAGGAACACGTGACATCTTAATCAACCTTTTCTAAAGACTTTTATCTATAATATGAATACTTTTTTTGGTTGACACCGGCAATAAAAAAAGAAGCCCAACTTAAATTGGCTTCTTTTGGAACTTCATCTTTCAGCAATATACTTTTATTTAGTAAATTTGCAATCCTTGCAATAACCATATATTTCCAATTTGTGTGCAGTAACATCAAAATCCATTCGTTCTTTTAACGCCTTCTCAAATTCGTTGACGGGGCAGTCTTCAAATGAAATTCTTTTGTGGCACCCTACACAAACGACATGGTGTTTATGCTCATTATGGTTTAATTCATAGCGTGCTTTATCATCGCCCATGATAGTTGATTTAATAACCAAATCCTTCGAAGTAAGTATTTCAAGTGTCCTGTATACTGTCGAAAGCCAGATTGAGGCATGTTTTTCTTTTAACGTTAGAAATATTTCTTCTACCGTCAACGGTGTTTCTGCCATTTCAAGTATTTCAAGTATGGCTTTCCGGTGTTTTGTACTTTTAATGCCTTCCCTTGTAAGAACTTCCTTATAGTCATTATTGTCTGGCAATAAGATCATCCCTTAATCTTGTTAATTATGATTATGACATCTTATAGCCCTTTTGACAATGGCTTTACTTAAGACATTCTTGTAGATCAAAACACAAATAAGGGTTAAAATACCTACGAGAACTATTGTACCACCTGGCTTGAAGTCTGCATAATACGAGATAGACAGTCCTGAAAGGGTAAATATTAGCGCAAAAATGACAGCAAAAACAACAGTCTGTTTGTAACTTTTAGCAATCTGCATAGCCGTTGCTACTGGCAGTACCATTAAGGAAGATATGACAAGCGTACCGACGGTCCTTGCTGATACAGAAATGGTCACGGCGGTGAGCAAGGTAAATACAAAGTTGATGGATTTGATAGGAATACCGGCAAGCCTCGCTGCTTCCTCGTCAAACGTAATATAAAATAATTCTTTGAATAAAAAAATCACCGCCAAAATTACAATTGCACTTAACCCAATGACCAAGTAAAGCTCGAAATCACTTATTGCCACGATACTACCAAACAGGAAACTGTTAAAGTTGGCACTGTTTTTTACAAAACCCGAGAGAATACCTGCTAACCCAATTCCAGTTGACATAATAACCGCTATTGCTATTTCCGAGTATCTGGGAAAGGATTTTCGTACCCGATCAATACCAAAGGCAGCAGCTATGGAAAACAAGACGGCTCCAAGGATCGGATTTAGTCCAAATGCTAACCCGGCAGCCACACCAGCCAGAGAGTTGTGAGAGAGGGAGTCACCAATCATGGAAAGCCTTTTGAGAACAACTACAACCCCTATACAGGGTGTAATGATAGCTATAAGTATCCCAGTAATAAAAGCTTTCTGCATAAAATCATATTGGAAGATTTCTAACATTTAGTCACCTCTCTGAGACAGTTCTTACAGTCGTGACTATGCAAGTTGACACCGTATCCGTATAGCTCCGAGGCAAATGCTGCTGTAATGCCTTCCTTCGGATCATGAATGAACAGACCGTTTTCACCCAGACATATTAGTTTGTTGGCATGAATGGTTATAGCACTAATATCGTGAGTAACCATTATGATAGTTAAGCCAAGCTCTTGATTAAGTCTAGCCAGCAAGCAATAGACGGCTTCCTCTGACTTAGCGTCAATTCCTACAGTCGGTTCATCTAAAAACATGATTTCCGGCTCACTGACAAGGACTCTGGCAATAAATACTCTCTGCTGCTGACCTCCAGACAAGTTGCCGATTAACTTTTTGCCGTAATCCTGCATACCTACCAGCTCTAAAGCGTGGTATACCTGTTCTTTATGGTGTTTTTTGGGGAGTTTAAAAAGACCAATCTTCGAAAACAAATTGGCGGTCACAATTTCTTCAACTGTTGCAGGGAAACTACTGTTAAACGAATTTGCTTTTTGAGATACATAACCTATCTTATCCCATTGCTTAAAGCGGCTAATATTCTCGCCTAACAACATAATTTCCCCACTTAGAGGAGTTAGTATCTTAAGCAGGAGCTTAACCAATGTGCTTTTCCCAGACCCATTAGCACCTATTAAGCCTAAGAAATCACCTTTGTCCACCGAAAAGCTGATATCTTTTAATATTAAGCTATCATTGTAGCCAAAATTCAGGTTGTTAACCTCAATAATCTGTTTCATTATGCTTCCTTACTCTAACGCTTTCTTCAAGACTTCAAGGTTTTCTCTCATTACGGAGAAATAGTCTTTTCCGGCTTTAATGTCATCTTCTTCGAGTCCTTCCAGTGGATTTAGCACTGCGGTTTCTGCTCCTACCTCTTTAGCTATCGCCTGGGCAACCTTGGGGCTGACCAATTCTTCAAAGAAAATAAATTTAAGATTATTCTCCTTAGCAAACTTCACAATTTCCACCATTCTAGCAGGTGAGGGTTCGGAATCGGCAGTAAGACCTTCGATAGCAACCTCTTTCAAGCCATAAGCCTCGCATAAGTATCCGAACGCCTGATGGGCAACCACAATGTCCTTACTTTTAAATTTTGCAACAGTAGCTTTATATTCCTGATCCAAATCGTCCAGCTTTTTCGCGTTATCTGCATAGTTCTTTTCGTAATAATCCTTATTGGACGGATCAGCGGTTACAAGGGCATTCTTGATGGCTTCCATTTGTTGCTTTGCAAGCATCGAGTTAAGCCATACGTGAGGATCGTACATCAAATCTTCGGATTTATCAGAGTTATCCAGCAGTTTAAGTCCTTTGGCAGTCTCCACTGTAATTAGCTTTTTATTCTTTATTGAGTTTAACACCTTATCAATCCAGTTTTCCATTCCTGCTCCGTTATATATCAAAACATCCGCCTTTTCAAGGTTCACCATATCACTCGGCGTTGGCTCCCAATCATGTGGTTCTGTTCCAGCAGGGACTAGATTTGTTAAATTTATCTTATCGCCACCGATTTTCTTCGTAAAATCATACATTGGATAAAAGCTGGTATAAACTGATATTTTCTTTCCTGAGCCAGAACCTTGATTGTCAATTGTATTATTACTACAGCCAGATAGAATCATCACACTTAAGACTAGAATCAGACATAAAAATCCTACCATAACTCTCTTCATTTTAGACCATCCCCTTATTCTCATTTGCAAATCGTTCGCATTTGCGTTTCTAATATAATATAAATCAGAAGGTAAAATTATGCAATGATTATTGGGATAGTATAAACAAAGTTTTTTGCATTTAACGATATCTGGTTCAAGAGATCGTCATCAGAGCAGTTCCTCCTAATTCTTGACTTACTTTGGCTAACATGGTAATTTTTTCTTAGAGTTGAAACCTTAGCGGACATTAATATTCAATTCCCGAACATTAGAGGGGGGCGTTTTCATGGCTATCAGTTAATGATGATTTATTTAAGTTGATAAATATACTTCCGGAAGAAGCTAAACAATCGGCTTATGATTTTTTGAAGTTTTTATCAATACGTCATACATGGCCGGATTGGAATGAAATTGCCCAAATGGAGCCGGACGATTTACCTTTGAGTGAAGAAGAAGAAAAGCAATTAAACCCCTTAAAGGTCAAGGGAAGTTAATGTGTTTGCGAGTTGGTACATACAGGGTGATTTTTGAAATTAATCATACGGAACAAATAGTATATATCTTGACTATAGACAATCGCGGTGATGTCTTATTAAGAGAACCAAGTAAGAAGCCGGTATATCCTTTGCGTAAGGAATACCGGCTTCTTGCTTCCAAAATATATCTTGGCGTATGCTTTCTATAATTAGCAACTTGAACCACGTCATTTCAATCCCGTAAAATAAAACCACCAGATAGAGAGTCTGACAAAAATCAAAAACGGGCTCAACGACTTTTAAAATCGTTGAAGCCCGCATTACAAACTTATATGGTGCCGAAGGCCGGGGTCGAACCGGCACGGGCGTT
>JAJZSC010000113.1 GCA_021849995.1 Bacillota bacterium
ATGCACCTTTAACTTCTAGGCAACTATATTTACTTGCTAAGAGGGCATTTTTGGGATTGGCCCGAACCCGAGCACTTTCAAGGACAGGCAGCGGAGATTTTTGTTTGTTTGTCAGTACTTCTCCACTTCAAGAATCAAGAAATATCTCGGATTGGGAGTTAGATTCTTTTTATCCCGCTGTTGTGGAGGCTGCGGCCGAGAGTGTTTGGAATTCATTATTCTTAGCAGAAACCATCGAAGGAAGGGATGGGCATATCCGGTTAGCCTTACCTATTGAAGAAAGTATGAATATTATTGAGACTTGGTCGAGAAGATCAAAGTAATTGACAAAGTGCTATCTTACTCTATATAGTAGTCTTGTGAAAGTTATTATTTATTAAAGGGGTAAGCAATAATGATTCATAATAACCTAAGCTCTCAGCGCAAACACAGTTTGGGGTTTGTCGTATTTTTAGGCTTGTTGCTCATCCTGATTGCACAGCTGGATTTCAGTTTATCAATAACACTTGGATTAGGCCTGGCTATAGGTTTTACCTTACAGAAATCACGATTTTGTTTTGTATCAGCATTTAGAGATCCAATCCTGACAGGTATGACTGAACTTAGCAGGGCGGTCATTATCCTCCTAGCTTTAAGTATCATAGGCTTCGCTTTAGTAGAGTGGTGGTTTAGGGCACAACAGATTTTTTTCAAGCCGTATGTGTTTCCATTGGGTGTTCATACGCTAGTGGGTGGAAGCTTATTTGGGATTGGTATGGTGATCGCAGGTGGCTGCGTTACTGGCGTACTTATGAGGATTGGAGAAGGTTTTGCTATGCAAATGGTGGCCTTCATAGGATTATTGCTTGGAGCTTTTACAGGTAAACAAACCCAGTATATTTGGAAGAATTTTTTCGGTGAATGGAACTCAGTTTTCTTACCAGATTTCTTGGGCTGGTTTCCCACCTTGGCTCTTGAACTTGCCTTATTGTTTTTTTTATGGAAGATGTTAAAATGGTGGCAAGTAAGACAGCTTAACAAGTAGGTGATTTCCTAGGTGCGTTATACAATCGAGATTTGGGGAGAGATGTGCCCAATTCCACTAATAAAAACTCAAAAGAAACTAAAGAATATGCAAATCGGAGATGTTTTGGTGCTGGAGACTGAGCACAGCTGTACGTCCAGGGGAATTGTAGTCTGGGCTCAACAAAATAAATATGAGATAGTTGAAACAGAAATTGCGAATGGAATTTGGCATTTGGAACTTACAAAAACGCACGATTAGAAAGAGTGTGAGACGATGAAGAGGCCGGTTAATCTAATTGTGAACGGACCATGGCCCTACTGGGTCGGGGCGATAGTATTGGCCTTTCTTAATGTGCTTGTTTTCATTGTCAACAAAACCCCTTGGGGAGTAACTCGAAATCTTGAGGCCTGGGCAGAATGGCTGGGGCTCAAGTTAGGTTTGCCTGTGACAAATTTTTATACCTTGTCAGACCTTCTTTCGGCTTATGGTACTTATACTAATTTAGGAGTAATTTTTGGAGCCTTTCTAGCTACCCTGGCAGCCTCCCAAGCGCGTTTCAGACCTATACGAAGTAAAAAGTTCTTTTATTCTGCTTTAATAGGAGGATTCTTAATGGGCTATGGTGCAAGAATTGCTTCCGGATGCAACGTGGGCGGAATGTTAAATGGGATTGCTTCTGGTTCACTGACTGGATGGGTTTTTGCGATTTTTATTCTACTCGGAACTTGGATCGGATCAAAGATTCTCTTGAAATATTTAATATAAATTTTCTAATTCGATATTCAACAGAAAAGGTTGCTGAACAGAAAAAGTCAGCAACCTTTTCTGTTTTAATGTCTAAATCGCTTAGTCTAGCATCACTAGCAAAGATAACGTTCTTCAGGGTTAGATAAGAATTTAATGAACCGCTTGGTCGTGGAGGATAGAGGTTTGTTGCTCGGATAGATAATATTAAAGTCGAGTGGCATTTCCATATTTTCTATGGTTAACACCTTTAAAGTGTTCAAGTAAGCTTCTTTACGTACTGCTAGACGTGGAACTACCGCGCACCCCAGGCCAGCCTCAACTGCAGACTTGATTGCGTCAATAGTAGTCATCTGGGTAATTACATTGAGATCAGTTAAGGAATAACCGTGCTTTTCGAGACCGGTTGCTAAGATCTTTCTAGTACCTGAACCATCTTCCCGTAAAATTAGAGGGAGCTTGAGGAAATTCTTTAGAGTAACGCAGTTTCCATCAATTGGATAGGTGGGAGCGACTATCAAGACCAGTTCGTCTGACGTAACAGGAATAGTGTTGATTTCAGGAGATTCATGATAGCCTTCCATTACGCCGATATCTACCTCATCAGTCATCACTTTGCGAAGAACCTCCTCAGAGTTGGCAATTTCTAGACGGATATTTACCTCGGGGAATTCTTCTTTGAACAGATAAATGGAACAAGGAAGAGAGACATTACCGATAGTCGTACTAGCACCTACGACAATCTGGTTACTTTCTCTTTGAAGGACAATTTCTAGCTGCTGTTCCATTTCCTCTTGCAATTCTAAAATTCTCTTAGCATAAGTGAAAAAGACTTCACCGGCTTTTGTAAGAATTACCCCATGCGGAGTACGGTCAAATAATTGACCCTGATAATACTCTTCCAGGTTTTTGATATGGGTACTTACAGCAGGTTGGCTCATGTGCAATATCTTTGCAGCTTTGGAAAAGCTTTGCAATTGGGTAACCATGCAAAAGATTTTTAATTGATAACTATCCATAGTGGTTTTTTTCACCTACTTTTTGAAGTTAATCCTGAATTCCATTGTAAGACCTTGATAATTAAATTACAAACATTCATATAAACATTTGGTTAATTCCGCATTAATAAAAACAAGACTGTATATTGAATGCCTTATGCTTACATAAAGATCTCGAATAAAATGACCACAGGAAAAGAAGGGATGCTGTCGAACTAAGTACTTGAGAACATATTCTCAAGTACTTAGTTCATATTCTATATTCTAGTTTTTGGAACAAGGTTCTAAACAGTTATTTGGGAGGGAAAAGATGTGAGACGGAGACAGTTTTTGAAAGGGGCTCTTTATGGAACTGGATCCATGATTGCCCTCGGGGGTTGTGGGTCGCTTACCAAAGTGGATCAAAAGACGCTGGCCGCAAACCAAATAGCCGAGAAAACTGTGTATTCCACCTGTGAGATGTGCACCAGCCGGTGTACAATGGCAGCTAAGGTGAGAGATGGAAAAGTAATTAAGATTGAAGGGAATCCTAATGACTCTTCCACAGCGGGTACAGTGTGTGCCAGAGGTAGTGCCGGTGTTTCCTTGCTTTACGATCCTCAACGGATCAAAAAGCCAATGATTCGCACAGGAGAACGGGGAACTGGAAAATTCAAAGAAGTTAGCTGGGATGAAGCATATACATTCATCGCAGATAAGGTAACACAAATTCAACAAAACTACGGGCCGGAAGCTATAGCTTTTGCTAGTCGCATCAATCCCCAGGATGCATTCTTCAGACAAATTGCCAAAGCGATTGGTAGTCCGAATACTTTTTCCCATGAAGCAACATGTCCAATGACTAAGACCACAGCGTTAGAAATGACTTTCGGAAATCCTTGGATAGCCGCGGATTACGGCAATGCCAAATATATCATAACTTCTGGTCGTAACTTTTTTGAGGGAATTCATGTTTCTATGGTTAAGGGGGTAATGAAGGCAGTTCAGAACGGGGCAAAGCTTGTTGTCCTTGATCCTAGATTTAGCGTTACTGCAGCCAAAGGGGAATGGGTTCCTATTAAGGGTGCTACAGATTTAGCATTCTTTATGGCTATGGCTAACATAATGATCAAAGAAAACCTATATGATAAGGACTTCATAGAGAATTATACTGAGGGATTTGACAAGTGGGTTGAAGCAGTTAAAGATAAGACCCCTGAATGGGCAGAAAAAGAGACCGGTATTCCTAAAGAAAAAATCATAGAAATTACTAGAGATTTCGCAGCCAAGCGGCCTAACGCCTTAGTGGAGTTTGGCTGGCGCACACCGTGGACACCGAATGATTACCAGTGCCGTCGAGCTATCTTAATAATTAATCTCATGATGGGCAACTGGGAAGTTCCGGGTGGATATTATCAAAAGAAAGGTGCAGGTGTTCTTCAGCCCTTCCCCGATCAAGCAGGCTATGCTAAACCTACTGGTGGCGGCTATGGGCCTATGCCACCTGCACCTAAACCATCGAAAGGACGTATTGATGGAGCTGGAGTAAAAGGAACTCCCGGAATTTTGATTCCGGTGGCTGATGGAGCAGTTGGACAGATTCCCGAAAGTATCCTCACTGAAAAACCATATGCTATTAAAGGGTGGTTGGTTCATCGGTTTAACCCAGTCATAAGCATGACTGAGAGTGAGCGGATAATTGAGTCTTTCAAAAAATTAGATCTCTTAGTTACATGTGATGTATACATGACTGATACCGCTTATTACTCTGATGTAGTTCTTCCCGAGTGTACCTACCTGGAGAGATATGAACCTATTATCGATCAGTCCGGTCTGATTCCCAAAATACAGCTTCGCCAACCAGTTGTTCCTCTTGTCTACCCTGATACAAAGCCAGCCTGGCTGATATATAAAGAACTAGGACAAAAAATGGGGATTGGCGACTTCTTTTCATTCAAGGATATGGAAGAGTTTCTTGAGCGCCAGTTAAAACCCTCTGGAATTGCATTTGATCAGATGAAGGAGAAAGGCTTCTGGTCTCCAGCTGATATGAAACCATTTTACATGAGAGGAAAAGATCCTAAGGCTCCTGCCGCCCCAAGCTTGAATGAAAAAGGTAAAATGCACATCTTTTCTCATGAAATTGAGGAAGCCATACCGGGCCAAGGTATACCTGTATATACCAAGTATCCGCAACCAGGGGAAGGCGAGTTCCGTTTCGTGCAGGGGAAAGTTGCAGTGCATACAAATGCCGGTACACATAATGTGCCAGTTTTGAACGAACTTATGCCTACGAATAGTTTGTGGATTAATTCAGTCAGTGCTACAAAGCTAGGTATTAAGGATGGAGATAATATTGTAATTACTGCGGGAAAATATGAGCATAAAGGTGTAGCTAAGGTTACAGAAGCTATTCGACCTGATACTGTCTTCTGTTATCACGGTTTTGGACGTATTTCACCTGGATTGAAACGAGCTTATGGTAAGGGAATTAATGATAATAAATTGATTCCAAACGCTATTGGTGAATCTGGTAATGTTGTAACCTCAATGACTTTTGTTAAGATCCGGAAAGTTTAATATGATTTTTTAGGCATATCTGAAAGTACATCTTTCAGGGTGTATAAAGTGCAACTAAGGCTTCTGCCGGCGCCTTAAAGGCTTGGGGCAAGCCAAGTCTTCGTTATAAATAGTTGGGAGGATTAAGATTGAAAGAGAGTACGACTGCTGAGTTATATCTATCCTTTGCAACCATCTTTCATCGCCCTCACCCGGAAGTTGTGAATCATTTAGAGGAGCTAATCGAGCTATGGGAAGAGGAGATCCCCGATATAATGGAACCCTTAGCTGCTTTAAAGAAATTCTGCCAAATCTATGCGCCAGGGGAAACCAGAATAAATACACTTTGGGAACACTATATTCCCTTGTTTGAAACTGGTTCAGTAGAAGCTCCACCTTTTGCCTCTATCTATTTAAGTGGGGATGGGCTCGTTTTGGGAACTGAAACTATAGCGGTCCAGACTTTTTATAATTCCGCTGGCTACGCAATGGGTGAGAAGGCGGAGCAACTACCAGATCACTTAGCTATTGAATTGGAGTTTTTAGCTTTGCTTGCCAGGGATGGTGAGGAAGTATTGTTGGAGAATTTTAGACAAAAACACCTGATCCCATTCTTAACTAAGATTCTTCCAAGAATTAAAAATGGATCCCGCCCAGTATATTCCTCAGTTGCTCAAATTCTTCAAAGTTGGCAACTAGGTTAAATAAAGGAGGATGACCGAGTTGGCTAAACAATACGCTATGATAGTACAAGTAGCAAAATGTATCGGCTGCCAAGCTTGTACTGTAGCATGTAAGTTTCAAAATGAGGTTCCGGATGGTCAATATCGTACAAAGACCCCTGCGATAGGACCCAAGGGAACCTATCCCAATCTAAGTCTTTTCTTTGAAAAAGAGGCTTGTCAAATGTGTAAGAATGCACCATGTGTCAAAGTTTGTCCCACCAGAGCTTCATACAAAAACGAGGATGGAGTAGTTTTGGTTGATGTCGATAAATGTGTAGGTTGTAAATACTGTATGACTGCTTGTCCTTATGATGCACGATTTACAAATGCCAAAACAGGTGCTGTTGATAAATGTTCATTTTGTTATGAAATAAGGGTGGGAAATGGACAAAAACCAGCCTGTGTATCAACCTGTGTCGGTGGTGCTTTGGAGTTTGGGAATATTAATGATTCAAATAGCGATGCTGCTAAGCTCTTGGCAAAATATAAAGCACAGGTTCGCAAACCGGAATTTGGTACTATTCCCAATGTATATTACATCTATGAAGGGGTGAAGTAAGAATGGATATTACTTGGGGTGTCAGCGCATCGCATCACTTGCCATGGCACTGGCTTATCGCAGTATATTTATTTCTTGCCGGAGTATCGGGTGGGGCGTTCTTAACTGCAGCTTTAACTGATATGTATAGTAAAGATCATAATATTAGAATTATTCGAACCGGAGCTTATATTGCCCCTGTTTCAATAATCATTGGCTTAGTACTACTCGTATTTGACCTGGGGAGGCCATTACACTTTTGGAAATTACTTATTAATGTTAATGCTGGCTCGGTAATGTCTATTGGAGTATTTATTATTTCCATCTTTTCCGGCTTAGCAGCGGTGTATGGTGGGATAGTATGGTTGGCTTCGAATTCTGGTAAAAGAATAACGAAAGGTGTGCATGCGGCTGCAGACGAGATTGCGGCAACCGGTAAGGGAATTCAGTCACTTCGTAAACCAGTTGCTATTCTTGGATCTTTGTTTGCGGTAGGAACAGCTACTTATACTGGTTTTTTGCTTTCAGCAGTTACAACTAACGGGCTCTGGCATGTACCTTTCCTAGGAATCCAGGCAGTTCCGTTTTTGCCGATTCTGTTCCTTGTATCAGCAATGTCTGCAGGTTTGGCTGCAACCTTGATAGGCGCCGGAAAAAGTGAAATTACCATATATAAAAAAATCGACTTGGTGTTTATCGTTCTCGAATTAATTTTATTGGCTATCCTGTATGCGTCTATCAAATCAGTCTTCTTCAGCGGAACAATGGGAACGATTTTTTGGTTAGGAGTAGTGGCAATTGGGTTAGTAGTGCCATTTTTCCTAACAGTCTATAGCCTTGCAAAACATAAGAGTGTCGTGGTTCCAGTAAGTGCCATGATTGTGGTTGGTGGACTTTGTCTTCGTTTCTTCGTAGTATACTCAGGTCAAATGTTTAAGTAAAAAAAGTTAAAAACCTAATAGTATAAAAGGGAGGATTTTATTCCTCCCTTTTGTGTCATTTCACTCAGCTTTTCTGCGTAAATATGTTTATGGGAGAAAAACTGGGAGATGATAGAAGTGATGGATTGGAAAGTTATCTGGGAAGCACATCCAGATATTTTTGTAGCTAGGAACTGGCAAGAGTGTACTGAAGACCGAAGAAAAGAGTGGAGGCTTTCTCCTCAATTTTCTTACTTTATGGCGGGAGAGACGGCTCTTCGGGTGGGAATAATCGCATGCTCGGGAATGGCCAAAGAGGAAGAATTCTTGATGGCAGGGATGTTGTGGGGAAATCGATTAAGTAATGGTGCAAAAACAGTAATATATTTTGTTGCCTCAGACTTTTCGCCATTCTTTCTGAATGTTATGACGAAAATTGGGGGGAATCTTACTGCAAGAGCAGTCTACTGGCGAGAAAAACTTAGTCCTAGTCTCTATTTGATACCTGAAAATAGCGGACTAAAAAGTAATATAAGATACTCGCTGGGTGAAGAGAAACCTGATTGGGTACGCTGGGCTCAAGGATTAAATCCTGTTGCTCAACAACAATTAAATGTTGTAAAGAACTTCTTTAAATCCCTTGAGCACAGACGGGTTAGAAGTGAGTTAAGGCCTCAACAGATAAGTTTTTATTGGGGTAACATTGAAATTGCTGAATTAAAGCGGAGAGGAAAGAAGTTTGATCTTGCTACAAAGGTTAAATGGGAGAAAGATCCGAATATACTAAGGAATTTCCAAAAATCAGGGTGGGTAGATGCTTCTGGCTCATTGAATCTAGAGTTAGATCG
>JAJZSC010000114.1:0-5408 GCA_021849995.1 Bacillota bacterium
CAAACTGCGGGAGATGGTGGAAAAGGGAGAATTAGAATTTGTCGCTACTACAGATTTCCAAATGACCACGACTTGTCAGTACAGCGATGTAGTTTTACCAGGCGTTACCTGGTACGAAAAAACCGAACTAACTGCCTCACCGGTACACCCCTACCTGCAGTTACAGCAACCTGCCGTTAAACCTGTTTATGACTGTAAGCCGGAATTCTGGATTTTCCGCGAATTGGCTAAACGATATAACCCAGAGTTTGAGAAATATTTCTTCTCAGGGCTTGATCCTGATCAGGCAGCTGAAAAGGTCATAGAAATCCTCCTTAGTACGGGTGGGCCAACCGTTGAAGGGATAACCCTCGAGCAACTCAAAAAAGGGCCGGTGCGTTTAAAAGGCGAAGGCCCTGGGAATCGGCAGGTTCCGTTCTATGAACAAATCGAGCATAAAAAGGCATTCCCGCCGGTGAGCCTCCCGGCAAAGCTTGAACAAACTGCCCAGTTTGTAAAATCAGGGCGGATCGAATTCTATAAAGACGAAGATCTTATGCTGGAGTTAGGGGAAGCGCTGCCAGTACACAAGCCGCCCTTTGAAGAGAGTGAATACGCCCTAAACCCTAAGGCTAAGGAAAAATACACTTTTACCTATATCACCCGTAATGCTATTTACCGGGTTCACTCTACCCATTCCAATAATCTCTGGATGAATGAGTTACAGGACAATAAACCCCATGTTTGGCTCAATCCTCAGGATGCAGCTGAAAAAGGGATTAAAGAAGGGGATGAAGTGGAGATTTACAATGATCGCGGCAAAGTTCCCGCTTACGCGGTAGTTGACCCGGGTGTAGGCAGCAAGGTTGCGGTATTTGAAGAAGGTTGGTGGAGCCGTTATACCAAAGGAGTCTCTTACAACTCCTTAACTTACCCGTTCATCAAGCCTACGCATGAAATCTATTTCGTACCGGGGATGTGGGCTCCAAATACTGCTTGGAACGAATGCCTTTGTGATGTGAGAAAGGCTGGTGATGCTAAATGAGACTTGGCATGGTAATTGATCTCGACAAGTGTATCGGCTGCCGTACCTGTGCAGTTGCATGCAAATCCCATAATGCCCAGCCACCTGGTACTTGGTGGAATCGGGTCTTCACTCCAGGAAGTACGTTCCACCAAGCCGCAGTAGGGAAGGACGGGAGGCTGCAGATGAATTTTCTGCCCGTCTCCTGCCAGATGTGCGATAATGCTCCTTGTGAAAAAGTCTGTCCTGTAGGAGCCACCTACACTGATGAGCGGGGGGTAATTCTGGTAGATTATGAACGATGTATTGGCTGCCGTTATTGCATCGCTGCCTGCCCGTATGGAGTGCGCCAGTTTAACTGGGAAGACCCGAAAAAGGCTAAGCAACGGGCCGGTTATAAAACAGGTTATGAATACGGCCATCCTGAAGATTTCCGGGATAAAGACGGTAGATTGTCCTACACTCCAAACCGGCCGGTAGGAGTAGTGGAGAAGTGCACTTTTTGTATCCAATATACCTCAAAAGGGGAAGCGCCTGCCTGTATTCGTTCTTGTCCATCCAGAGCTCGAATCTTTGGAGATTTAGACGACCCTGAGTCGGAAGCTGGCAGGATCATCCGGGAACGCCAAGTATTCCGGCTAAAAGAAGAGCTCGGCACCCAGCCGAAAGTATATTATCTCGCACCGGTTAAACCGGCTCGTTAACTTCAGGTAGGAGGTGGAGAAATTGGTAAGCAATAGTACTCAAACGATTACATCCAAAGATATTCAAACAACAAGCTTCTTGAGGGCCAATCCGGGAAGAAAGCTAAACATGGTTTTGGCCTTTGCAGCCGTCCTGCTGTTAGTAAGCCTGGTGACGTGGGGATACCAGCTTAAAAGCGGCCTGATAGTCACCAATATGCGTAACTCCTTCAGCTGGGGTTTATACATTGCGACCTTTGCTTTCTTTGTTGGGATTGCGGCCGGGGGGTTAATTGTCTCCTCTTCGGTCTACCTCTTTAATATCGAGAAACTCAAGCCATTTACCAGGATCGCCTCCCTTTCTGCATTCGCTTGTACCTTAGGGGCAGGGGCGATGATCCTTCCGGATATGGGAAGGGTAGATAGGGTTTACAATATTATTCTTCATCCGAACTTCAAGTCTCCGTTGGTTTGGGATGTTATCGTTATCACGAGTTATATGATAGTTACCTATTTAAGTGTATATGTCCAGCTTCTGCCGGATTGGAAAAAAGAAGGGCGTGGTTTCTTAAATGGTTGGACGAAAACCCGTACCCTTGAGGAAATCGAGGGAATCTCAAAAAAGTGGTCCAAACGGGTCTCGATCATAGGTTTGCCAATTGCGATTTTGATTCATACGGTTACCGCTTTGATTTTTGCCACCCAAGCTTCCCGGGGCTGGTGGAACACCGCGGTGTTACCCCCTGACTTTATATCTGTAGCGGTTGCATCCGGTACAGCCTTGGTTCTTTTAATTGCCCTTTTGTTTGTAGGAAAAGATCGTTTTGCTGAGTATCAGGAAGCATTTAAAACCATGGCTCTTATTGTTGCCGGTGCCTTGGTTGTGCACTTTTTCTTCGCCGCCATGGATCTCCTTATCCACTGGTGGTGGGGAAAGCCCGAAGCACATGAAGTTCTTTCCTTGGTATTTGGCCGCTACGGCTTGGTTTATGCCACGGAAATCTTTCTTCCAGCTTTTACGATGATTTACTTTTTCAGCCAGAAAAGCAAAAGTTCTTTCAATATGCTCATACTCGGATGTTCCTTGCTTTTTATCGGGGTTTTTGCCCATCGAATGATGCTCATGTTTCCGTCCTTTAATGCCATTCCCTTGAGCCTAAGTCTTCCGGGAATAGGGATTGAGAACTGGGCATACCCTATCGCAATGGGTGAATTTCAAGAAGGCCTGCCTGTATTCGTAAGCACCTGGGCCTATTCGCCGACCCTTGTGGAGAGTACTATTGCACTCCTGCCCTTTGGGTTAGTGATATTTGTTATAGCTCTTGCCCTTAAAACTTATAATTTCTTGCCTGAGAAGAATTAGTTTTATTGTTCTCAGGTACTTTAGTTTTGAACAAGCAGATAGGAATTTTTTTGAAGAATTTGGGTTAGGTAGGGATTGTGCTCCTCATTGGAAAGTAAAGGTTGATTGGAATAAAAGCTTAAAAGTCACTTTATAACCTCTTAAAAGGAAGTCCTTCTAAGAGGTTTTTAAATTTGTCTCCTTTTAAAACTGTATGATTCTTTAGACAAAAGGACAATTTAAGCCAGGTATAATTTTTTGACGAAAATCCTAAGACGGGAGGGATAGAGAACTTGGCGCGAAGTATTGAAGCATATGTTGGGGAATATGCAAGCGGTAAAAGCGAGTGTGCTGTAAACAGAGCACTGGAACTCCTGAAAATGAAGGATATTAGTTTCGTGGGATTAAAATGGTTCCATCCGAGCCTTTAGTAGGGGCAGATATTCAATTTACGGATTTGTTTAAAGGATCTACTGACTTCCTAATTGGTTACAGTAGGCCCTTTTTGTTGCATAACTAAACTCCTTCATGCGAACAATAAACTGGCAAAGGAGGGATAATTATGGCAAGTTGGCTAAAAATGCTAAAAGATCTTACTGTTAGGTCACATGTAAAAGAAGTACGTACCCCTCCCCCTATGCCATCTGATGAAGATTGGGTGAAACCCCTTTCATATCTAAGAATTAAAGAGTTATTATCTGCCAGCACGGATATCGTGTTTAGGGAGTTCATTCTAAAAGGTAAACAAGACATTCAATGCTCATTAGCTGTAGTAGACGGGCTAATCGATAAACAGATCATTGATCAATTTATCTTAAAGCCCTTAATGGTGGATTTTGCTGGCGAGTTGGAGAAAATGGATCTGACACAAAAAACTGCGCCTGACTTAATTTTAAGCAGACTTGCCCCGGCCAATGAGATTAAAAAAATAGATAAGTTAGGGGACGCGTTAGACGGGATATTGTCGGGTGATGCAGTTCTGTTTTTGGGTGAAGAATCAGCCCTACTCATAGGTGCCCGCGGTTGGGTAAACCGTGGAGTGGCTGAGCCCCAGACTGAATCATCAGTTCGCGGGCCAAGAGAGGGTCTGTCTGAAACATTAAGAATCAATACCTCCCTTATTAGAAGAAAAATTAAACACCCTTCTCTTCGCATAAAGTCACTAAAAGTTGGGGAGTTAACCCGGACGGATATTGTCGTGACATATATTGAAAGTCTTGCGAGTGAGGATGTACTTAACGAGCTATATGATAGGTTGAGCAGGATTAAAATCGATGGTGTGCTAGAATCAGGGTATCTGGAAGAATTGATCGAGGATATGCCCTATTCCCCTTTTCCACAGGTTACCTATACTGAGCGGCCAGATGTTGTAGCAGCAAACTTGTTGGAAGGAAAAATAGCAATTTTAGTCGATGGAACTCCTATAGCTTTGATCGTGCCAGTTGTTTTTGCGGAGTTTATGCAGGTGAGTGAGGATTATTTTGAGAGGGCCATGATCGTAATTCTGGTTAGATTTGTACGCTTTGCAGGGGTTTTTTTGGCACTTTTGGCTCCAAGTATCTACATTGCAGTAACCAACTTTCACCATGAAATGCTTCCAACAGATCTTGCCTTGAGCATTGCAGCCGGGCGAGAGAATGTGCCCGTACCGGCCTTGTTAGAAGCATTAATAATGGTTTTCGCTTTAGAAATCTTGCAGGAGGCGGGGCTCCGTTTGCCCCGTCCAATGGGGCAAACGATTGGAATCGTTGGAGCCCTTATCATTGGTGATGCAGCGGTTAAAGCCAATCTTGTAAGCCCGATCATGGTTATTATCGTAGGACTAACTGCAGTAGCTACCTATGCGATGCCATCTTATGATGTAGCAATAGCAATCAGATTAGTCCGTGTTCCTTTGATGATCTTAGCCGGATCGCTGGGTTTCTTTGGGATCGGTGTTGGATTATATGCCTTATTGATTCACCTGTTGTGCCTAAGATCTTTCGGTACCCCGTACTTGAGCCCAATAGCCCCCTTACGAATCAGGGCTCTATTACAAGATACCTTTGTTAGAGCACCCTGGTGGGCACTTAAACGAAGACCACATCTCATTGAGACAAAGGAACCTAAAACAGGGGGCAATAGCTGATGGAGAGGATATCGGTCCATCAATTTATGACTTTAAGCGCAGGAGTAGCCTTGGGGACCACCTTCTTTCCTGTTGCTCAGATAGTTACAAAGGAGGCTGGTCGGGACGGCTGGTGGTGTGTCCTACCCGGTTTTTTGGTGGGGATACCTTTTGCTCTACTAATAATGTCACTTTCCACGAAATTTCCTGGGAAAAACTTTATAGAGATATCCGAGAACATAGTAGGCAAATGGCTGGGCAAGGGCAGATCGG
>JAJZSC010000114.1:5418-8308 GCA_021849995.1 Bacillota bacterium
GATCCAAGGGCCTTGGACTGATCTATGTTTTAGTAAGTATTTTTTTTGGCTCTTTTCTGTTGGCACAGGTTGGAGATACATTTCAAAGAACAATTATGCCTTATGTACCGATTTGGGTATTCCTAGGTTCAATTTTAATTCTCGTTGCCATGCTCGCTTGGGCAGGGATAGAGGTATTCGGACGCTTTACAGAAATCGTATGGCCGGTCGTCTTACTTAGCTTGATAGTGACCATCATCTTTTTGGTACAACGTTTTGAGTGGGATCAGTTTTACCCAATATTAGCTAATGGGATTAAACCAATCACTTACGGAGTATGGAGTTGCGCCCCCTTTGGAATGGAATATGTTCTATTTTTAGCGGGCGTTCTAAGTTTTTTACCTAGAGAACAGGAAAATCTAAAAAGACTAAAAACTGAAGTATGGCGTGCAATAATAATGGTTGGGATATTAGACACTTTAATTGCGCTCGTTCAAATTATGGTTTTCGGACCTGAGGAATCGAAACGACTGAACTACGGACTACTCACATTGGGAAAGATGGTCGAGCTTGGTAAGGCCTTAGCAGGAATTGAATCATTGTTCATGCTATTTTGGATGGGTGCAATGATAATCAAGATAGGGGCTTTCTACTTCACTACACTCTGGGGGCTACGGACCGTTTTCGGCATAAAGGATGAGTTAAAATGGTATCTCGCTATATCTGGGATATTTCTAAGCTTAGGATACTGGGCGGGCAAAGGTCCTAAATTTCTAGAGTTTATTACCATTATGGATCAATATATTATTTTTCCTTTTGCAATCTTTTGGGTGTCAACTATCTGGGGAATAGCTTATTGGAAGCAGAAGAGAGCATAATGGAAATAAGAATATAAAAGTAGAATTGAGCAATGAGAATTTGGAACCCGAATGAGGTGGAAGCCAATGGAGAGAATATCTGTCCATCAATTCATGATTGTCAGCGCGAGCATGGCATTAGGGATAACATTCTTTCCTATTGCTCAGACAGTAACCAAAGAGGCTGGCAGAGATGGCTGGTGGTGTGTGTTGCCTGGATTTTTGGCAGTGCTGCCTTTTGCACTAATGATATTATCACTTTTCAAACGGTTTCCCGGGAAAAACTTGATTGAGATATCGGATAACATCATAGGCAAGTGGTCTGCTAAGGGGATTGGACTGGTTTATATTTCAGTGAGTACCCTTTTTGGTTCACATTTATTGGCATTAGTCGGGGATACCTTTAAGCGGACAGTCATGCCTTTGATACCGGACATGGTTTTTATTGGATCAATGCTCATTCTTGTGGTGATGCTGGTCTGGGCCGGGATTGAAGTATACGGGCGGTTTACGGAAATAGTCTTCCCCATAGTTTTTCTTAGCCTGATTTTAACCATGCTGTTTTCTATCCCGCGTTTCGAGTGGGATCAATTCTATCCAGTGCTTGCGAACGGGATCAAGCCGCTTGCCTTTGGGGTTTTAAAGGTTACTTCTTACGGGATGCAATACATCCTGTTTCTGGCAGGAGTATTAAGTTTTCTGCCCAGAGAACAGGAAAACCAGAAGCGTTTTAAGACAGAAATCCAGCGGGCTTTAATACTTGTTGGGATGCTAAACACTCTGGTCGTCCTTATTCAAATTATGGTGTTTGGTCCGGATGAAACCAAACGCTTAAATTTCGGGCTGCTTACCTTAGGAAGAATGATTGAAATCGGGGAGACTATATCGGGGATTGAATCCTTGTTTATGATGTTTTGGATGGGCGCAATGATCATTAGAATTTCCGGATTGTTTTTTATGGTCTTATGGGGGTTAAGGTCTGTCTTTGGGATCAAGGATGAACTAAAGTGGTACCTGATTCTGGCAGGGGTATTCTATTTAGTTGGTAGCTTGGCTAGTGGACCAAAGTTCGCTCGAACACTAGACTTAATAGCTCTCTATGTGAATCTACCCTTTGCTAGTCTTTGGGTGTTGACTGTCTGGGGAATAGCTTATTGGAAGCAGAAAGGGGTACAGGGATGAAGCGAGGAGTTGGGCAAAGGTTGCTGAAGTTTTCCTTTGTAATCATCGTCTTACTCCCCATGGTTACGGGTTGTTGGGGGAAAAGGGAAGTTGAGCAACTTGGTTTTGTAATAGCCATGGGGGTAGATGCTGGGGAAAAACCAGGGAGATATAAGATAACCTATCAGATAGCCATGCCCCAAAATGGGACTGATGGTGGGGAACTAAAGGACTGGACCATGACGGTTGAAGGTTCCAGCATCAGACAGAGTGAGGAGCATGTGTACGAGGTTTTGAATAAACAACCGTTTGTTGGGTCAACCAAAGTCATAGTGATCGGTGAAGGTGCTGCCAAGGAAGGTATAAATAAGGTTCTGGATTTTTTCCAAAGATTCTATGAATTTCGCAGGACGGCCTATTTATTTCTTGGAAAGGGGACGGCAGAAGAGATCTTAAACACCAAGAGAAAAACAGGGTCTATTCCAGGTTTAAATATTTTAGCTCAGATGGAGCAAAATGAGGCAGTAAGTACTGTTCCCTCTTTCCGGCTAGGGCACTTCTTGACGGTGAATGCTACACCTGGTTATGACGCAATGCTTCCAGTATTGGAAATACTTGAGCCAGGTGAGCACGAAATGGAATATAAAGGGAACATGAAACAGGTAGCGCTCCATACCTCCGGGGTATTTCGAGGAGATGAGTTGGCAGGATACCTTACAGAACAAGAAACTAAAGGTACGCTCTGGATAAACGGAGAGGTTGAAAAACAATTCATTAGTACGGAAGAACATGAAGACAAAAAAATTTTTTGCGCAGGCAAGGTGACAGGAAGCTCTTCTAATTATAAGCTTGTAGATTCAGAAGGAAGGCTTGGGATTGATCTTAAAGTTCAG
>JAJZSC010000001.1 GCA_021849995.1 Bacillota bacterium
TCTGCAACGTTTGCGATTGGTTCTGCATTAGCTGCCGCTGCTGGAGTGTTGCTCGGCGTGTACTTTAATACTATAGATCCTCTGATGGGTATTATTCCAGGATTGAAAGCCTTCGTTGCGGCTGTACTTGGAGGGATAGGAATTATCCCGGGGGCAATGGTAGGAGGGCTTGTTTTGGGACTTACTGAATCACTTATCAGTGGATTAGGCGCTTCTACCTGGCGGGATGCCGTAGCTTTTCTTATCTTAATTATCGTTCTAATAGTTAAACCGAGTGGACTCTTCGGTAAGAATGTTCGCGAGAAAGTGTAGGTGAAAGTGATGAGTAGATGGATTAACAGTAAAAACATCTTTATTCTAATTGCCCTACTTGCTATTTACGGGTTAGTACAAGGTATGACTCTCACTGACACACTTCCACCATTCTATAGATTGAACCTTATTTTAATTTGCATTTATATTATTCTTGCTACCAGTCTTAACTTAATTAACGGTATTACTGGTCAGTTCTCTATTGGGCATGCTGGATTTATGGCGATTGGTGCATATATTTCAGCTATTATTACAGTAAAACTACATGGCCCTCTCCTATTGGGATTAATTGCAGGAGCAATAGTATCAGCTATAGCAGGATTCTTGATCGGATTACCAACCCTTAGATTAAAAGGAGATTATCTTGCGATTGCTACTCTGGGATTAGGAGAAATTGTTAGGATCATCTTTTTGAATATCGAGTATGTTGGCGGGGCTTCTGGTTTTTCCGTACCAAAAACCATTACTTGGACATGGGCATTCTGGCTTATGGTTATAAGTGTACTTGTAATCCGAAACTTTATAAATTCAACCCATGGACGAGCTTGTATTTCCATTCGGGAGAATGAGATTGCGGCGGAGGCCATGGGCATTAACACCACAAAATATAAAGTATTGGCTTTTACTATCGGAGCGTTTTTTGCCGGACTGGCCGGGGGAATTTACGCCAACTATATGTATATAATTCAGCCAATGACCTTTAGCTTCCTGAAATCCTTTGATATATTAGTCATGGTGGTACTTGGCGGTTTAGGAAGTTTGACAGGTAGTATTCTTGGTGCAATATTTATGACTACTATCGGAGCAGTACTAGCAAGTTTATCGGAGTGGCGTTTGGTAATTACTGCTTTGCTTCTGGTTGTAATGATGCTGTTTAGACCTACAGGACTAATGGGCACAAAAGAGTTTAGCTTGAATTTCTTAAAAGGAAAGAAGGGGTGAGAGACATGACACTGTTAAAAGTAGAGAATCTCTCTAAATCCTTCGGGGGACTAAAAGCTGTTTCTAATCTAAACATGGAAATTAGTCAAGGAGAGCTAATCGGCCTTATAGGACCAAATGGCGCCGGTAAGACTACTGCTTTTAATCTGCTTACTGGTGTGTATGAACCTAGTGAAGGGAAAATCATCTTTCAGGATAAAAATGTTGCAGGTCTAAAACCCTATCAGGTGACACAGAAAGGTATGGCCCGTACCTTCCAAAATATTAGACTTTTTGCGGATCTAACTGTGATAGACAATGTTAAGATAGCTTACCACCAGAACACCACGTACTCATCATTTGGGGCTATCCTGCGTCTTCCTTCCTATTATCGTGGGGAACAGGAGATAGAGGAAAAGGCTATGCAACTTCTGAAGATATTTAAACTAGAAGACAAAGCACAGGAAGTTGCTAAGAACTTGCCTTACGGGGAGCAAAGACGTTTGGAAATTGCTCGTGCGCTGGCGACTCAGCCAAAACTACTGCTTCTGGATGAACCTGCGGCAGGAATGAATCCTCAGGAAACACATGATCTAATGGAACTGATTCGCTGGATTAGAAAAGAGTTTGAGCTTACCATCCTCCTGATCGAGCATGATATGTCTCTGGTTATGGGAGTATGTGAAAGAATCTATGTGTTGGATTATGGAACAATTATTGCCCATGGTACCCCAGCAGAAATCAAAAGTAATCCTAAAGTTATTGAAGCTTATTTGGGAGAGGAGGTTGTCTGATGCTTGTACTGGAAAATGTTCACGTTTATTACGGTGCAATACATGCACTTAAAGGGATCTCTCTCGAAGTAAATAATGGAGAAATTGTAACTCTTATCGGTTCCAATGGGGCTGGTAAAAGTACGAGCTTAAAGACAATTTCTGGTTTGCTCCGTCCTAAACAAGGGAAGCTTTCCTTTAATGGTGAGGACTTAAGTTTGGTTCAACCGCAAGCTATTGTATCAAAGGGCATTTCCCAGGTTCCAGAGGGAAGACGGGTATTTGCAAATATGACCGTTATGGAGAATCTTGAGCTAGGAGCATTCTTACGGAAGGATAAAGGCGAGATCAAAAAGGATATCGAGAAAGTTTTTGAGTTGTTTCCCCGTTTGAATGAGCGCAAAGGCCAATTATCCGGTACCCTATCCGGAGGAGAACAGCAAATGCTGGCAATGGGTCGGGCACTTATGTCACGTCCACAACTCCTTTTGTTAGATGAACCCTCGATGGGACTCGCGCCTATTTTAGTGAAGCAAATTTTTTCAATCGTTCAAGAGATAAATTCAACTGGAACTACTATCTTACTGGTAGAGCAGAATGCTCATATGGCACTGTCGATAGCTCACCGTGCCTATGTTATCGAAACAGGAAAGATTGTTTTAGCCGGCGATTCTAAAACTCTTGCTGCCAGTGAAGAGGTCAAAAAGGCCTATCTCGGCGGATAGAGTCATATATATAACAGTACATTTTAAATTTTTCAGTTTGAAAGAGGGACTGTAAATGCACGTGGAGAATAATTGAGGTAAAAGCTTAGCTTAGATAGGGGGCGGTTCTGTGTATGTAGAGCAATTTATGACCTCACAGGTTTTCACTGTAGGGCCAGAGGACAATATTGCAGATACTATAGCCTTGATGCGGGAGAAAAAAATTAACAGGCTTCCCGTTCTTGACAAAGGTAAACTAGTAGGAATCGTTACTGATGGAGATTTGAGAGAGGTATCTCCTTCCCCAGCTACTACTTTAAGTATCTTTGAACTCAATTATCTGGTTGCAAAGACCCCGATCAAAGAAATTGCTGTGAAAAAGGTTATAACCTGTGGTCCAAAAACAACAATCGAGGAAGCTGCTCTGCTGATGAGAGATCACGAGATTGGCGCTCTACCGGTGGTTGAAGGTGGTAAATTGGTTGGGATTATAACTGAGAGCGATATTTTCGACGCGTTTTTAGATATTATGGGTTTCCGTAGTCCCGGACAAAGAGTTGTGATAGAGACAAAGGATGAAATGGGAGTAATGTCTGATTTAGCATCAACTATGAAGGATTTCGATGTAAATATTTCTAGTCTTGCAGTATATCACTTGAAGAGCAACAAGGTTCAGATTCTTGCTCGTCTCTCCGGGGAGGCAATCGGGGAACTTAAAAAGAGCCTGGGAGACAAAGGGTATACTATTTACAATTAGAACTTCAATCCAAAGATAGATTAAGTAATTTATTAAGCACCTATATGGTGCTTTTTTTGGCAGAAAGTATATCTTTCAGGGTGCATACGCGAATCTAGGCAGCAGCCTGTGCCTAAGGCTTGGCGCAAGCCAAGACTTCTTTACACATTCAGAAATTATTCAGAAATTTGGGGTGACATAAGTGTAACCTCCGGCTTTTGCCTTTCTGAGGCTTGGCCGAGCCTATATTTTTTCACTATAAGTAGAGAATAATATGACAGGATGACTTGAATCAAATATATATATGAGTTAAGCTACCATAAGTAGAGTAAGATACTTAAAAATCAGGGCAAAAATTTTATCTGAGCATAGGAGCTGTTTCGAGTAATGTTTTTGTTTAATCGTTCTATCAATGTAAGTGTTACAAAGGATCACGATCATGTAATAAACATACAGAGTTTTTTACTAGATAGTCATCACGAGATTTCACTTGCAATCCGGGTTGATCCTGAAACGGACACAATAATTTATGCTTCAGCGGAACTATGTCGGACTCTTCATGACGATTGTAAGATTACTCAAGAACTAGTAAAGAATCTAATAGGAATTACTTTTACTCGTGATATACGTAAGCAGATAGTAACAGCCATAGGACGTGATAAAGGCTGCACACATTTGACTGATTTGACGATAGAATGTGTTAAAGCTTTCAAACAGGCAAAATTCCGACTTATGTCTCTTACATTATCCAAGCCTGAGCTTGAAAGGCAGTTAAGAGATTACTTAGTAGGAACTTGTTTTCACTTCAGAGTTAAAGTTTGAAATTAAGCCAAATCGAGCTTACCATTATATCTGTTTTTTTCAAAATATGGTTTAACCATATTGAGGTGTTTCTGAATAAAGTATTTCTGAATAAAGTATTTCTAAATGAAGTATTTCTAAATGAAGTATTTCTAAATGAAGTATTTCTAAATGAAGTATTTCTAAATTATGACTCTGGAATCAAGTTGTTAACATGACTAAAATGATGATATACTATTAAAGTATCAGTAATGGGGATGGATGGTGGCTGGTGCTGCCCCCGGACTTCAAATCCGCGTGTCGGGACGCAGAACGTTCCGTGGTGTGTTCGATTCGCACACATCCCCGCCATTTTAAATGTTAACGTAGCGGCAATATAGGGCCGTTTTTTATTTTACGAATAAAAATCAGCTCTCTAAAACTTCAGCAGGATTTTAATTGCCTAAAAAGAATTCCTTAGTTTAGAGTAAATCGGGGTAAGCTTCAAAAGCATAACTGTTGGAGGGAGAAATATGAATTTTTTTGACATCATAATCTTCGGCTTAGTCTTGCTCGGGGCATTACAGGGGTATCGCAAAGGACTGCTCACGGGAATAGGTAATCTAATCGGAAATATACTTGGCTTCGTAGTTGCCGCTAATGAATACATTACTGTTCTTAATTGGCTGGAAAAACAATTTCCTATTAGACAGTGGGTAGAACCTGCTATATATAAGCTAGTTTTGCCATCTGTCAAGGCACAGGCAAGTAAGGTCGAACAACAAGCGCTTGATAAGGTAATGGGTCTTATTCCACAGGAGTGGCGATCTCTTATTCCAGGCAATGTGGGTTCAGACTATAGCTCATTATCTCAAGCGGCAACTCAGAACGCCGCCGCCAAGATTTCAGTAGTTCTTACGGATAACGTATTAAGAATCTTTGCCTTTACTCTGGTGTATTTTGTCGTAGTTCTACTGATTCAGGTGCTAGTGGCAGCTCTTTTGAGTCCTTTGGGCAGGTATGGAGGCTTGTTGAATGAGGGTGGAGGATTCTTATTTGGGGCGCTAAGTGTTTTTGTGGGTTTATCAATCATTGCGGGTCTTTTGTCACCGGTAGTACAAATCTTTTCTTCCTCCGGTTCTATTTGGCAAAGCATGATTGGATCGATGTCTTATCCATATCTTGTGAAGACGTACAATTTCCTTCAACATTTTTTGGCCATTGGAATTAACGATACTTTCTTTAAAGATTTTCCTACTGGGAAGATATTATAATTAGGTAAGTGAGTATAATTATAAATCACGGATAATGAAATACTAAGAACACGCTTAGTATAGGTAGGTGTTGTTTTATGAGTAATTGGTTTGCCGGACAGTTGTCAGGAATAGACTGGAACACACTGGGGCTTAATTTGGTAAAATCAACATGGTATATATTGAAGGTTTTGATCTTAGCTAGATTATCCTACATAGTAATAATTTACTTTCTAAGAAGACTTCTTGTTCAGCGTACAGGGAAAATTCTTATCAACGAAAGGAAAGCTAATACCCTGTTTCCTTTGTTAAGAAGTATAACTTTTTATGTTATTACTTTTACGTTTATTCTTAGCATTCTTAAGAATGTTTTTTCCATTGAGACGGGTACACTTCTTGCATCCGCCAGTGTTCTCGGGGTCGCGCTGGGTTTCGGTGCTCAGAGTTTTATTAAGGATATTATAGGTGGTTTTTTTATCTTATTTGAGGATCAGTATGCTGTTGGGGAGTATATAAAAGCAGGTGAGTTTTCAGGTACTGTTGAAGAGATCGGGATTAGGGCAACTCGTTTGCGCGATTGGAGCGGAGAACTACACATTATCCCTAATGGAAGCATTACAGCTGTTACGAATTTTAACAGGGGTAAGATGAGGGCTTTGGTTGACATTCATTTACCGTATGATGAGGACATAGACCATGCTATGGAAGTTATGCACAAAGTATGTGACGAAGTTGCAGGTGAGTATAAAGATAAAATTGTTGATAAACCCTCAGTACAAGGTGTAATCCAATTTGGGGAACATAATGCCGTCTTAAGGGTAATTGCTTATACTAAACCCAACGAGCAGTGGGAACTTGAGCGGGAGTTGCGTCGGAGAGTTCATAAGGCTTTTTTGAATGAAGGGATACGTATTCCTCAGGCTTATACCTTTAAGCTACATGAAAAATAAATTAAGTAGACCCTCATGCAGCACACGGAAAAACGACAACGTGCAGACTTTTGAGCCTGCGCTAAGGCCTGGCGCCAGCCAAGATTTCTTTATGGAGGTCAGACTTATAACAAGTTCGAATACAGTTGAGGAGGATAAAAATGCACTTTAATATAGGTGACATTGTTAGGTTACGAAAACCTCATCCATGTGGTAGTACGGATTGGAAAATAATGCGGACCGGGATGGATTTCAGAATTCAATGTATTGGATGTCAACATCAGGCTTGGATTCCGAGAGTTAAACTTGAGCGGAATTTGAAAGCTGTTTTATCAAGAGCTGAAGAAACTGAGGAGTAATTAGACGATAACTTTATAACTAATCGATTGAAAATTCTTACTTAAAGCAATAGCTCTTTTCAGGAAGACATCAACTTATCGGTGAATCTAACAATTAGCTTGCGGGAATCGCTTAGTTTCAATATAATCGTAGAGAATGCTCATCCGTATCCGTCTTTGGTTAAAGTGCAAATGGATACTGATTTTAAAGCTAAAATATCTGGCGAAGTTTTTGGAGGTCGAGTATGACATTACATGTAGGAATCGTAGGGCTACCCAATGTAGGTAAGTCCACCTTGTTTAACGCCATTACCCAAGCTGGTGCAGAAGCGGCAAATTATCCTTTCTGTACTATTGACCCAAATGTCGGAATGGTTAACGTACCAGATACAAGGTTAAACGTACTAGCCGATATGGTGCATCCAGATAGGATTGTTCCCGCCACTGTCGAATTTGTGGATATCGCAGGACTAGTTAAGGGAGCCAGTAAAGGTGAAGGACTGGGAAACAAGTTCCTGGCTCATATTCGAGAAGTGGATTCTATAGTACATGTTGTCAGGTGCTTTGAAGATACAAATGTTGTCCATGTAGAGGGCAGTGTTGATCCGCGGAGAGATATCGAAACGATTCAGTTGGAATTAGTACTCTCCGATCTGGAAAGCATAGAAAAAAGAACTGAACGCACAGCTAAACTTTTGAAGTCTGGTGATAAAAAAGCCCAGATAGAAGTCGACCTTCTGCGTAGGTTAAAGGAAACTTTTGACCTAGGAAAAGGGGCGAGGACACTGACCTATAGTGATGAAGAGAGGGAAGTTTTAAAAGGGTTACCTCTACTCACCTTAAAGCCAGTACTCTATGCAGCAAATGTAAGTGAGGAAGAGATATCAAATCCGGATGGGAATAAATATGTCCAACAAGTGCGGGAATTAGCTGCCGAAGAAGGGTCGGAGGTAGTTGTTATTTGTGCTAAAATTGAGTCGGAGATTGCGGAGTTGGAAGAAGAGGAGAAAGAGGTTTTTCTTGCTGATCTTGGGCTAAAGGAATCCGGTTTGGACAGACTGATTAGAGCAGCTTTTCATTTACTTGGCTTAATGACTTACTTTACTGCTGGACAGATGGAAGTCAGGGCCTGGACCATCAGGAGGGGTACCAAGGCTCCTCAGGCAGCGGGAGTTATTCACACAGATTTTGAGCGGGGATTTATTAGAGCGGAAGTGGTGGCTTACAAAGATTTTGTAGAGCATGACGGAATGAACGGAGCTAAGGAAAAAGGGTTGGTGAGGCTTGAAGGAAAAGATTATGTCGTAAATGACGGGGATATTATGCATTTCAGATTTAATGTATAGGGAAATAGCTTATCTAAACAATTTCTTCAAATCAAGAAATCCTTATTGTGTAAATTATGTATAAATTAATTAATCTGGATATATTTAATTTGCATTTATATGGTCCAGATGTTATAATTCTACAATGTGATTCCATAAATATCCCTGCTCCTAAAGGAGCCGCTTAAGTCCGAGGGGAGGTGCAAGCATGAAAGCTTACGAAGTACTGTATATCATCCGTCCTGATATGGATGATGAGGCGATTACTACTACCGTGGACAAGTTGTCTGAAGTTGTTAATGCAAACGGTGGAGCAGATTTATCTGTTGATAAGTGGGGTAAGCGTCGCTTGGCTTATGAAATTAATGATTATCGGGAAGGTTTCTATGTCCTGATGAACTTTAATGGAGAAGCCCGTACTGCGCAAGAACTTGAACGGATCATGAAGATTTCTGATTCCGTCATGAGGTTCTTAACTACTAAAAAAGAAGATTAATATGGAGGGGTTTCGATGTTGAATCGCGTCGTTCTTATTGGCCGGTTAACAAAAGACCCCGAGCTTCGCTATACACCCAGCGGAGTTGCTGTAGCGAGTTTTACTCTGGCAGTTGACCGTAATTATAAAAATGCCCAGGGTGAAAGGGAGACGGATTTTATCCCTTGTGTTGTCTACAGGCAGCTTGCTGAGTTATGTGCTAATTATTTAGCAAAAGGACGTTTAGCCGCCATTGACGGTCGTATTCAGGTGCGTTCATTTAATGGCCAAGACGGCCAGCGACGTTGGGTTACCGAGGTTATTGCTGAGAATGTTCGCTTCCTAAGTCCCAAAGAGGGTAATAACAATTACACAGGAACGTCTGACTCCATGGGGGCCGGAACGTTCGGACATGAGGTGAGTTTAGATGACGACATCCCATTCTAGAAGGGAAGGGGAGAACAATAATATGAAGCGTGAACGCGGTCGCCGCCCACGCAAAAGAGTTTGTAGCTTTTGTGTTGATAAAGTTGAATCTCTCGATTACAAAGAGACTCATAAACTGCGTAAGTATGTTACAGAACGTGGCAAAATCTTGCCCCGACGCATTTCCGGGAACTGTGCAAAGCATCAGCGTCAGGTAACTGTTGCAATTAAAAGAGCTCGTAGTATTGCGTTGTTGCCATATAGTGTAGAATAAACAGAGAAAGGGAGCAAGGGCTCCCTTTTTGTGTGTTTTTCTTTAATTCGATTAATAAGACTTAAGGTCAAAGAAGGAAATCCCAGTTCCCTTCGCGAACTGTTTGTTGATAGATTCTTGTTTAGGGGGGCCCTTTTGTGGAACATGTTGAAGTTGATGTAGTTAAAGGATTAAGGGCGATTGAGGAACTGAAGGTCGAAATGCTAGAGGCAAATTGGCGCTTTCAACATGGAATACTAAATGGTTCCGAGGCCGATATTTTAGAAGGATTAGCCGAATTAGTTGGGTTAAGCTATTTAGTTACCCGTAGGCTCGGATATGATTTCTCGCGTCTGGACAGAACTCTTTTGCAAAAACTTGAGAATTGGAAGGATTCCGAAAAGACTAACTTAGAAGAACACTGGGGTGACCTCAGTTTGCTACTGAGCTATTTAGCCCCGGAACTAGAGTAACTAGGAGAAAGTGTACATGTATATAAGTGACCGGAAAACATCTGATTTTTTGTCCCAACTCGCATTAGTTATTCTTCCGTGGTTAGGAATTGCCTGGGGCGCTTGGGGCTGGATACTTGAAGTAGTGCTTCTTCTTTCCGTGCTATGGATAGGTAAAAGTAAAGGTTTACTTACTTCAGTTCTGCTCTTAAGTATGGGTTATCTTGCTGCTTTGGTTTATTACGGAGCTCCAGCCTTTTTAGAAATTGGTTATGTTCCTTTTGCTGGTCTGGCCATAAATTTCGGTCGATCACGTTCTTGGCCGGTAAAAGACTTGTTTTTCATGGGCTTGGTCGCAGCAGGGCTTTTAGGAGCTTTGCCAACGATTTATCTGGCTCGAGTTGGGGTAGACCCGCAATTGGCAGATAGTATTGTTAATACCACTATCGAGCAGTATAAGGCAGCAGGAATGTTATCAGCAATGCAGGAACAAGGTGTTAATGAGGTTCAACTCAGAAGCTATATGAGAATAGCTCTAAATTATTATTTTCTGTTAATACCTGCACTAGTTACACTAATTAACTTTATCAAGTTTGGATTGGTATATTTACTTTTTACTCGTTTATTTCCGGAACCTGGCGGTGGTGGAACTTCATTCTCAAGATGGCAGTTGCCTTGGTATGCTGTCTGGGGGGCAATCCTCGGCCTGGCCTTATATCTAATTGGTGATGAGTATAATCTTTTAGCTTACAAAAATCTTGGTCTGAACCTAATCTTAGTGTATGCTGGGTTGGCATTAGTCCTAGGAATTTCGATTTATACTTTTTTCTTGCGCAATACCAAACTCCCTTTGCTCTTTAAATGGATAATGATCGTCGGTAGTTTTTTGTACTTACAGTTTTCCATGCTGACTTTAATACTATTTGGTTTATTTGATCTGGTATTTAATTTCAGACGTCTACCAGATAATGGTAAGGAGGGTTCTTAATGAAGGTAATATTAAAAGCAGATGTGAAAAGTTTAGGGAAAAAGGGGCAGGTTCTTGAAGTAGCAGATGGATATGCTCGTAATTTCCTTTTCCCAAGAGGATGGGCGGTCGAAGCTACTATGGGGGCTATTAATGATTTAGCCCAGAAAAAGGCTTCTGAAGAAAAGAAGAAAGCTAAAGAGAAGCAAGACGCGGAGGCTCTGGCTTCGAAACTTAACTCATTAATAATCAAGGTAGTCACTAAGACAGGTGAAGGCGGAAGGTTATTTGGGTCAGTTACCAGCAAGGAGATAGCTGAGGCACTTAAGCAGCAGCATGGGATAGATTTGGATAAGAGAAGGCTTGAACTTAAAGAACCAATAAAAAACCTTGGTACTTTTGTTCTTCAAGCACGTTTACACCCTGAGGTAATTGCTAAGATTCAGGTACAGGTAGTCGGAACCTAAATATCTCTATTCACGGAAGGGGACCCCAATGAAAGGGCTATTATCTAAATGGTTAAAGCAGGAGAGTTTAACTAGTGACGAGATACTCGATGAAGAAAAGTTAAAGCGTGAAGTAGATGCCCTTTATTTATTATTATCTAATTTTTATGGAACGGATAAACTGGTGATCAAGGCGACGAAGTTGGAGGCTCTAAGCTTAATGCGCTCAGAAAACCTAGCTGAGCGTGTAACCGGTTTGCAAAAGTTAGTACTAGATGACCCCACTAAAAGAGAGTTGGCTGATTCCCAAAATATACCGTTAATTTTAGAAGAGATTGAGGATCAAATCGCTGAACTTATAGCGAAACGTTCACTCGAAGAGCGGCTGGAAAAAGTAGTCGCTGAAAAAATGCAAGAGCGGCATGAAGACTACATTAAAGAGATAAAAAACCAAGTACTTAAAGAGACTGCTGGCCCTGAAAATGCGCAGACCCTGAAAAAACTAGCATTATTGGAGAAAATGAATCATACTAAACTCAATAATTCCGTTTCTGAGGTTTTACGGCCACAATCCGTAGATGAAATTATTGGTCAGGAAGCTCCAGTTAGAGCGTTACTTGCCAAGTTAGCTACCCCATTTCCCCAACATATCTTGATTTACGGGCCTCCGGGAGTAGGCAAAACATCTGCTGCCCGGGTAGCTTTGGAAACTGTTAAGAAATATAAGCATTCACCTTTTAGGACGGATGCACCCTTCATTGAGGTTGATGGAACCACCTTGCGCTGGGACCCACGTGATGTTACCAATCCACTCTTAGGATCTGTTCATGATCCTATTTATCAAGGAGCAAAGCGTGAGTTGGCTGATACTGGTGTGCCAGAACCAAAGCTTGGTCTGGTCAGTGATGCACATGCAGGTATTTTATTTATTGATGAAATCGGGGAAATGGACACTCTGCTTCTAAACAAGCTTCTAAAGGTTCTTGAGGATAAACGAGTATCATTTGATTCTTCGTATTATGATCCGAGCGATCCCAACATTCCTCAATATATCAAGAAACTCTTTGAAGATGGAGCTCCAGCAGACTTTGTTCTTATTGGGGCTACCACAAGGGATCCCAATGAAATAAACCCAGCTTTACGCTCACGTTGCGCGGAAGTGTATTTTGATCCATTAGAGCCGGCGGATATTAAGACAATTATTGAGCATGCCGCTGATAAATTAGGGGTTATCCTTGAAGATGGTGTTCCTGGACTGATTAGTGAATATGTTATCGAGGGACGTAAAGCTAATAATATCTTAACAGATGCCTATGGAGTGGCGAGATTCAATAGCCCCGAACAGGATAAAATTTATATTTCCAGTGCAAATGTTTATGAAGTATTACGTTCAGCAAGGTTATCTCCCTATGTGTTTGAAAAGGTTCATTCAGGAGGCGAGGTCGGTAGGGTACTGGGATTGGGTGTGGCAGGATTTCTTGGCTCAATCATTGAAATAGAGGCAATACTTTTTCCGATCAAAGAGGGAAAGGGAATAATTCGATTTAATGAAACGGCTGGTACTATGGCCAGAGACGCAGTTTTTAATGCTACAGCTGTAATTAGAAGCCTTAGCGGGGATGACCTGCACAACTATGATATCCATGTCAACGTAGTTGGCGGCGGAAAGATCGATGGTCCGTCGGCCGGTCTTGCCACTACCTTGGCGATATATAGCTCCTTAAAAAAACAGCCGATTCGTCAGGATATAGCTCTAACAGGGGAAATTTCCCTTCATGGTAGGGTTAAGCCAGTTGGCGGGATTTATGAGAAAATCTTTGGGGCTAAGCAGGCAGGAGTAAAAACAGTGTTGATTCCGTTAGATAATGCAGACGACGTTCCGAAGGGACTTCGGGGAATCGAAGTAATTCCTGTTGCCTCGGTAGAAGAAGCGATGGAATTCGTATTCGTGTAGAGCGCTTATATAGATATAATTAGGGGGAGACTAGAATGGAACTGGCCAAGGTTCTGCCACATAACCTAGAGGCTGAACAATCTGTGCTGGGCGCCATAATGCTGGATCCGGAAGCAGGCAGTTCCGTTTTCGAAATCCTGTTGCCAGAAGATTTTTATCGTGACAATCATAGATTAGTTTTTACTGCAGTAAGAGATTTGTTTGAGAAAGGCGATCCGATTGATTTAGTCTCAGTCGCGGAAGCCTTGCGTCAAAGTGGCAGGTTAGAACAGATTGGCGGTATCTCTACAATCTCTCAAATTGCCAGGTCAGTGCCATCTGCAGCAAACGTAGATTATTATGGCAGGATTGTCGCGGAGAAGTCCTTGGTTCGGCAGCTGATCAAGGCGGCCGAGAGGATAGCAGAAAAGGGGTATGAGCCCGGAGAAGAGGCTTATGGGCTCCTCGAAGAAGCAGAGAAAATGATTCTTGACCTGTCGCAAAGACAAATTAAAGACGGGTTTGTTTCTATACGCAATATTTTGCTGCAAACATTTGAAAAAATAGAGTACCTCTATGCTAACAAAGGCAATTTAACCGGAGTGCCTACTTTTTTCACTGAATTGGACAGGGTTACATCCGGATGGCAGCCGGCTGATTTGATTGTAATTGCAGCAAGGCCTTCAATGGGTAAAACTGCACTAGTTCTGAACATGGCACAAAATGCTGCTGTTCGGGCTAAGACCCCAGTAGCAGTGTTTAGCTTGGAAATGTCCAAAGAGCAGTTAGTACAAAGGATGTTATGTTCAGAGGCAATGGTTGATCAACAAAGGGTAAGAACCGGTAACCTGCTTGACACTGATTGGCCAAGGTTGACCAAAGCAGTAGGCCCATTGTCTGAGGCGCCCATCTTTATAGATGATACAGTTGGAATCTCTTTAAGTGAACTCCGTTCCAAAGCCAGACGCCTGAAGCTGGAAAGCGGTTTGGGTATGATTGTAATCGATTATCTTCAGTTGATGACAGTAGGGCGGAAAGCAGAAAGCAGACAACAAGAAGTTGCCCAGATCTCTCGGGGCCTTAAAGGAATAGCTCGTGAACTTAGGGTACCGGTTATTGCTTTATCCCAATTAAACAGGGGAGTTGAGCAAAGGCAAGACAAACGCCCTATTATGTCCGACCTGCTTGAATCCGGTGCCATTGAAGCTGATGCTGATGTTATTTCATTTATTTATAGAGATGAATACTATAATCCGGACTCAGAAAAAAAAGGAATAGCAGAAATAATTATTGCTAAGCACCGCAATGGTCCGGTAGGCGCGGTTGAATTAGGGTATTTGAAGGAATTCACCAAGTTTGTCAATCTGGATCGCCAACACGTTTCATAAAAGACTCTTCTGCACCTGTATAAGGTGCTTTTTTAGCGCCATCCAGAAAGCATATCTGCAACTAGGACGCTGAAATGCGAGGTGTCGAGTGTCCTAGTTCAGCACCTGCCTGGATGGCATTATGGTGCTGTGGCATAGCATTCGGCCTTCCGCCTGCGTCTCAAGACTTGGCACAAGTTTAGTTTTGTATATGGAAACAAAAAGCCAGAATCGAATATTATATATGTATACAGGGCTTAATGTTCGCGTTTTCATTGACATCAAAGCTGAGGACTGCTAAGATAAAGCTGTTTGCGGCGTACCCTGCCATATTGGTTTTATCATTCTCATTATCTCCTTCGCTCGGGGGAAGAATAATCTGTATGAAGTAAAATTAGGCAGAGGAAGCCGATTATTCCGGTTCTAATTAATAGTGAATTTGGTGGAGACTGCACGGCTTAAATATAAAAAAGAAGAACAGTTAATTGTAGTTGCCTATGATATTGCATTATAGGGTTCACAGGAGGGACTAGGATTGCTTAACCGTTATACCCATCCAGAAATGGGGGAACTCTGGTACGAAGGATTTGAATATGAACGCTGGTTAGAAGTAGAAATAGCAGTATGCAATGTGATGGCTGACAGGGGCGAAATTCCGATCGAGGCTGTAGCAGAAATTAAGAGTAAGGCAAAAGTTAATCCCAATCGTATCGCAGAAATAGAGAAAGTTGTACGTCACGATTTGATTGCCTTTCTGCAAGCCGTTGTCGAAGAAGTCGGAGAATCCGGTAAATATATTCACCTTGGTCTTACTTCTTCTGATGTGAAAGATACCGGATTAAGCTTAGTACTGCGTGACTCGGGGTTGCTTTTGAAAAAAAACCTGCAGTCTTTGCGAGAAATATTGGCAAAAAGGGCTTTAGAAACAAAGAATACAGTCATGGTCGGCCGGACTCACGGGATTCATGCTGAACCGCTGACCTTTGGTCTTAAGCTTGCTTTATGGATTGCTGAAGTAGATCGCCAAATTGAGCGTCTTGAACAGGCAATAGAATCAGTCAGTGTAGGCAAGATATCTGGAGCAGTGGGGACTTATGCCAATGTGTCACCCGAGGTGGAAGAGGCGGTTTGTGTTCGTTTGGGACTCAAGCCGGCACTTGTAAGTAATCAGATTCTCCAGCGGGACAGACATGCCCATTTTGTGACGACTCTGGCCTTGATAGGAAGCACTCTGGAAAAAATGGCTACTGAAATTCGGAATTTGCAGCGAACTGACATTTTGGAGGTTGAGGAATCTTTTTCCGAAGGTCAAAAAGGTTCTTCAGCTATGCCTCATAAGCGCAACCCCATCAGCTCTGAACAAGTGGCCGGAATGTCGCGTCTCTTAAGGGGAAACGCCGTGGCAGCACTTGAAAATGTAGCTCTTTGGCACGAGCGTGATATGACTCATTCCTCAGTCGAGAGGGTTATTCTTCCAGATAGTTGTATATTACTGGATTACATGTTAAGGCAAATGATCAAAATAATTGGTGGGCTGAAAGTTAATGCCAGCCAAATGCAGGAGAACCTTAACAAAACCTATGGAATGACCTCTTCTCAAAGAATATTGCTTGCTTTAGTGGAAAAAGGTTGTATGCGAGAAGAAGCATATCCTTGGGTCCAAGAGCTAGCCTTTAAAGCTTGGCATGAAAGTAAGGATTTCATCCAGTTAGTAGGTAATGATCAGAGAATCAGCAAATATCTATCCAAGGATGAGATAGATTCTCTCTTTGACCTGGATTATCATCTTAAACATGTTGATTCTGTCTTTAAAAGACTTGGATTAGTTTAAAACCAATAGTAGGATGGCTTAAGGATTAGGGATTTTTGGCTTAGCAAATGCAGGGAAGTAAAGAATGGAGGAATTTGAATGGCTGCTATCGTTTTAATCGGTGCCCAGTGGGGAGACGAAGGGAAAGGGAAAATTACTGACTTTTTAGCCCAAAAAGCTGAAGTGGTTGTTCGCTATCAGGGGGGAAATAATGCCGGCCATACGGTTGTCGCTAATGGAGAGGAGTTTAAACTTCATCTGATTCCCTCAGGCATTCTATACGAGAATAAAACTTGTATTATCGGTAACGGTGTAGTAGTAGACCCAAAAGTTCTTCTTCAAGAGCTGGATTATTTAAACAGTAGAGGGGTAAAAACCGGAAAACTCTTGATTAGCACTAACGCTCAGGTGATAATGCCCTACCATCGCCTCTTAGATGCCCTTGAAGAAGATGCCAGAGGGGCAAACAAAATCGGTACCACAAAACGAGGAATCGGCCCTGCCTATATGGATAAGTCTGCCCGTATAGGAATTCGCATCATTGACTTGTTAGATAAAGATGTATTTGAAGCGAAACTGCGCAGGAACCTGCAAGAGAAGAATACACTGCTGACTAAAATCTATGGTGTTCAGCCTTTGGAATTTGAGGAAATCTATACTGAATACCTTGGCTATGCTGAGCGGATCAAGCACTTGGTGACAGATAGTTCACTGGCAATTGATTCCTCTATCCGCAATGGAGAAAAGGTCTTATTCGAAGGTGCGCAGGGAACACTACTTGATCTCGACCATGGAACGTATCCTTATGTAACATCCTCTCATCCCATCGCTGGCGGGGCTTGTATAGGAGCAGGTGTTGGACCCACTAAGATTACCCGAGTTGTAGGGGTCGTGAAGGCCTACACTACACGCGTAGGAGAGGGACCCTTTCCAACTGAACTGTTAGATGAAACCGGGGAAAAAATTCGTCAAATAGGCCACGAATTTGGCACCACCACAGGCCGCGCTCGGCGCTGCGGATGGTTTGATGCAGTTATTGCGCGATATGCGGTTAGAGTGAGCGGAATTTCAGATTTCGCAGTAACAAAACTTGATGTTTTAACTGGACTGGATAAGATTAAGATTTGTGTTGGCTATAGAGTCGGCGGAGAGGTGATTTATGAGTTTCCTCAAAGTCAAAAGATCTTTACTGACTGTATTCCTGTATATGAAGAAATGCCAGGTTGGCAAGAAGATTTGACAGGAGTAAGGAAGTTTGAAGATTTACCTGTAGAAGCTCAAAATTATGTTAAGAGAATCGAACAACTCACTGAAACTTCCGCCACGATCGTAGCTGTAGGACCTGGCCGAGAGCAGACAATCGTAAGAGGTGAAATCTTCTAGCAGACATCAAATATTTTTATCATAATAGTTTTAAATGATAGCAGCTAAAATTTTAATCAATCCCTTATGAATATCCCGCTAGATACAAAAGATAATTTTAATTGAAGCTCCTGAAGAGTTGATGCAATCAGCCGTTGGCTTCTGGTAAAAATTATTAAACAAGCTTTTTTAAAAATTAGTATTGACACTTCATCTTTTTTACTGTAAAATTCAAATCCGTGAGTGAGTTGAGCCATTAGCTCAGTCGGTAGAGCACCTGACTTTTAATCAGGGTGTCCCGCGTTCGAGTCGCGGATGGCTCACCAAATTCGAAGTTCGTGGTACGAAGTTAGAAGTTCGAATAACCAAGTCGAACAGAAAAGCAACCAGGATCGAATATCGTGCATCGAATTTCGAACATCGAATCTGGCCCATTGGTCAAGCGGCCTAAGACACCGCCCTTTCACGGCGGTAACACGGGTTCGAATCCCGTATGGGTCACCATTTTTGCCTCGGTAGCTCAGTCGGTAGAGCAGAGGACTGAAAATCCTCGTGTCGACGGTTCGATTCCGCCCTGAGGCACCATTTATAAAATATACCACGTAAGTGGTTGCAAAGATCTCTGTTATGCAGAGGTCTTTATTATTAGTCAGAAGCTTATCAGTTAGAAAGTAGAGTAAGAAAATATATAAGCTATAAGGCAATGTCACAAAAACTAATAGTCGGAATGCATACTTCAGAAAGCATATTTTATAAAGCATATCGTTCAGGGTATAAAGGAGTTTATTATCCTATTGTTCATTTGCCAAAAATAAGGTAAAATATAAAAACAAGCCTAAAAAAGCTTTTACCATCGTTTGCGGATTTGCGAAGTGAGGGAAATAAGATTGAAAAAGGCTGGCAGAACAATATTAGTTTTCTTAGTTTTGCTTTCTTTGTTTGTGCTCTCCGGCTGCGGGTCGCTGGAAGAAGCAATGGAAAAAGCAAAGACAATGGTTCCGAAGGATTGGGACCTGGTTCATACAGAACAGGTTCAGGAAAATGCTGTTGTCGTGTTTTACATGCGGAACAATGATTTGGGAGCGGGGTTATTCCAGAAAGAATCTTTTGGGTGGGAATGGGTTGGCAGTGGTCTGGGAACCTTGGTCACTCAGCCTTCTGGCCTTTCTTGGCGATATTCAGATCTGGGAAAAAGCAAAACTCAGTTTTCAGTTTTTTACGGCTTAGTAACAAACCCTGCAATAACCAGTGTGCAAGTCAAGACCACTTTTGGGCAAACAGCCAAAGCAAAAATAGTTGAGAGCAATGGTTTGAAATTATGGTTAGCCTTTATTGATAAACCACAGATTCCGTCAGTAGATGCAGATATAATAGGATATTCTGAATCTGGAGAAGTTCTCTATTTATTTAGCCAGCCTAAACAAGGCTCAAAATAATGTGGCGGTCTAACTTGTCCTCATGCTATAATCATGTGGTGAATTCATCAGTTACGAGAGGAGGATTTCTACGTGTCTAAACATATTCAAACAATTATCAAAGCGAATCTTAATTCAACTGTTAAAACTGGTGGTTGTGGTGAATGCCAGACTTCCTGTCAGTCAGCATGTAAGACTTCTTGCACCGTTGGTAATCAGGTTTGCGTAAAATAATTGCAAGCTGCTTACACTCCGGGCAAAAAAATTTTAGATAGCCTTAAATTCTTATATACTCTAAATACTTATAGATGTGTCCAACAAAAATTGCACATAATCACCTGAACCCAACCCTTTGCGGGTCTGGGTTCTATTGCTTTTAGGAATAAACTTAGTTATCAGCCTATATTGATACCTTAGAATATGTATTTGTTCTAGCGAACTGAGCCCAAAATAAAAGGCTAAGAAGTTATTAACTAAGGACATAGGAATGTTCGATTGTGCCATTTACGGTATAGAGTTTGTTAGAGGAACTATAATGTCTGATTGATAAATAGATTTGACGATTTAGGAAAAGAGAGGATATTTTTATGTTGGGACTTAATGGTTATAACCTTACAAAGAATGTTCATGTGTACCGCCAAGGAGACTTAAATATTGCCTATGATGTTAATTCAGGCTCGCTACACCTATTATCTGACTCGGCTTTTACTGTAATAAAAGCGATGGAAGGAAACGAACAATTAAGAGATGAGATTAGTAGTTATCTTAGTGAAAATGTAATTATAGATGGTATTGGGGCATTGGGCAAAGCTGAACTCAAAGAAGTGCTAGAGGAACTCTTAGCACTGCAATCTGAGGGAACACTATTCAGTTCTGAAGCACTTGAGTATTTCCCGGGTTATCCTGATATTCCCATAGTAAAAGCTATTTGCCTGCATGTCGCTCATGATTGCAATCTACGCTGCAGGTATTGTTTTGCCGGAACAGGTTCCTTTGGTGGGAAAAGGACGTTAATGGATTTGGATACGGGAAAAAAGGCCATTGACTTCGTTCTATCCGCTTCAGCTCATCGCAAACAATGTGAGGTTGATTTCTTTGGCGGGGAACCTTTATTAAACTTCGAAGTAATAAAAGAACTGGTGTCTTATGGTAAGTCTGCTGCCGCGGCATTAGGAAAAAAGATTAAGTTCACTCTAACTACAAATGCTCTTCTCTTAAACGACACAATACAGGATTATCTGGAGCAGGAGGATATCAGTGTAGTTCTTAGTCTTGATGGGAGGCAAGAAATAAATGATAATCTGCGCCCAGATGCAGGAGGGCGTGGTAGCTACCAGCGCTTAGTACCTAATATACAATCCTTTGTTAAACGCCGGCCGCAGAGTTCGCCTTATGCTGTGGGGACATACTATTATGTCCGAGGGACATATACTCACCACAACCCCGATTTTTACAGGGATGTTCTGCATATTGCTGACCTCGGAATAAACCAGATTTCGGTTGAGCCTGTCGTGGCAGCGCCAACAGAGCATTATGCCTTTCAGGAAGAAGATATTCCACAGATTTTTGAAAGCTATGATCTATTGGCCGAAGAAATATTGAAAAGACGCCAACAGAGTCAAGGATTTAATTTCTTTCACTTCAATATTGAGTTAAACGGTGGTCCCTGCCTTCCGAAAAGGTTGTCGGGTTGCGGAGCCGGACATGAATATGTGGCGATTTCGCCTGAAGGAGATATCTACCCTTGCCACCAGTTTGTTGGCCAAGAAGAATTTAAGCTAGGTTCTTTACTTGACGCGGAAAAAACTGAGATTAACCTTAAGCAGGAGCTGGTTCATTTATTCCGCACTGCCAACATTTATGCTAAACAAGCTTGCAAAGAGTGTTGGGCTAGGTTTTTCTGTAGTGGGGGATGTCATGCTGCGAACCAAGCCTCAACCAATAAACTAACAGAAGTATATTCTCTTGGTTGTACCTTGCAGAAAAAGCGTTTAGAGGTTGCAATCTACTTGAAAATAAAGGAACTAATGGCAGGGGAGGCTGCTGCTTCGGAAAACGCCCAAATTCGGTGTTGAAGAAAGCTTGGCTGGCCCCGAGCTTTAGCGCAGGCGGCTGCCTAAATGCACCCGAAAGTTATACTTTCTGCCCTGAAAATAAATTATTTTCATTCATCAGTGGTGACGCTAGAGCGGCATGGGAGTCTGATAGGTGTAAACAAACTTGGCTTGCACCAAGTCTTCAGAATCAGGCGGAAGGCTTAGTTGCAATTATGCACCCTGAGACACATACTTCCTGATTTGCTAAAGTAAATTGGCTGGCTAGTTATACTATACTAATGGTCAAAAGTGGAGTGAGGAATAGATGTCGCAAACTAGTCGTTCAGGCTGCCCGTTGAATTGTCCGGATAGTTGCAGCTTTTTAGTTGAAAAGACTGGAACGAATGCTCTGAGGGTAAAAGGAGACCCGAGAAACCCTATAACGAAAGGTTTTATTTGTTCCAAGGGTCAAGCATTAGCTGACAGGATATTTTCTCCGGATCGAATTCTATATCCGTTATTAAGGCAAGGGACTGGTTTTAAAAGGATCACCTGGGAGCAGGCCTATAAGCTAATTGTGGCTAAAATCCAGCAGGTACTAGAGACCTCTGGAGCTAAAGCAATTTTCCATCATTACGACTATGCGCATAATGGGGTGTTAAGATCCCTTGATAGACGCTTTTTCCAAGTGCTAGGCGGGGTTACTGAACCACGTGGAAGTATGTGTTGGGGGTCTGGATACCGGGCACAAGAGATCGATTTTGGGGCCCTATATGCAAATGATTGGGCAGATCTTACTAACGCCAAAACGATTATCTTATGGGGCAGAGATCCTGCCGTAACTAATATCCACCTTATTCCATACTTGCTGCAAGCTATGGAGAAGGGAGCATCAATCATAGTAATTAATCCTGTTCGGATTAAGAGCGCACAATTCGCTACTGAATACATCAAGGTGAAGCCGGGTACGGATGCTGCGCTGGCCTTAGGGCTCTGCCACCTTATTTTAAGTGAACGATGGGCCAATTATGATTTTATCAGGCAGCATGTGATAGGTTTTGAGGAATATCTGCATGAGGTCAAATCATATACACCGGAAAAGGTTGAAGAAATAACCAACATTCCAAAATCCGAGCTTGTAGCACTGGCTCGCAAAATTTCCCAAGCAGGGCCAGTTTCTTTTGTTCTCGGTTATGGTCTACAACGTTACCGAGGTGGGGGGAATACTGTCAGGGCGATTGATTCTCTAGCCGCCATAACCGGAAATATTGGCTCTCCAGGAGCAGGAGTTCATTATGCTCACCAATATCACCGGGGCAATCTTCAATCCTTATTTCTACCGGAGGAACGCTATCAAAATCGAACTTTTCCTCATCCGGTACTGGCAGAAGAGTTAAGGCAGGCTCAGCCGGCAATTCAACTTGCTTTCGTTACCCGTTCTAACCCACTGGTTCAACAGCCAAACTCAGTCCTTTGGAAAGAAGTTTGGTCAGGGATTCCTTTTAAAGTAGTTTTAGAAACCCATTTGAGCGAGACTGCTCGGCAGGCAGACTTGGTTTTGCCGATAACAACAATCTTTGAAGAAGAAGATCTGCTTTATACATCATGGAATTCCATGCTTCAATTGACTGAGGCGGTTATCGAACCTCAAGGTGAGTCGAGACCTGAACCGGTGATTTTTACCGATCTAGCCAAAAGATTGGGGTTTGAGCAGGATTTTGACAAGACCCCCAGAGAGTGGATCGAATACGTAATTGAGCCATTAAAGGTATATAATCTAACAATTGAGAATTTCCTGGCAGGACCAATTCTCTCTCCCTATATTCCCGAGGTTGCTTGGAGTGACTATGAGTTTAAAACCCCTAGCGGTAAAATAGAACTTTTTTCAGAAATTGCCAAGCAAGAATCCGGATACCCTGTAGCCACATATATCCCACCTGCTTGCGAGAAGGATGCCCGGGAGTATCCTCACTTTTTGCTTACTCCACACCCATCCAAAGGGATACACTCACAATTTAATGAGATGGAAGGCTTTGCTGCGTATATTCATTCCTCGCTTGCGAAAAAGTATAATTTGTTTAATGGCAACAGGGTTATTGTCGAGACAGAAGATGGTCAGCTGATAGCTACTGTTCAGATTTCAGAGGATATTCATGAGGAGGCAGTAGTAGTACCAGAAGGATCTACGTTTAATGGTTTGGGGGTCAACCAATTGTTTAAAGGATTTATTCCGGATTACGGAGAAAGTACTCCGTATTATGATAACCGTTGTGCCCTTCGTAAATGGCAAGTGGACTAAGTGTACATGCTCATGCTAAAATAAATTGGATATGTCAGGTAATCAAGAGGAGGGAATAATCCATGCGAAAACAACAGAAGAAAAGGCAAAGAATATTTGCTATTGTTGTAGTGGCCGCTGTGGCTATAACTATGATAGGCTCTAGTTTTGCCATGCTAGGTTCATCTTTTCTCAGTAGTTCAACCTCTAGCGCCGGTGGCAGCATCCAGGCGCAAAAGGCTTTGGTGGAGAGGTTAAGCCAGTCGGTAGAAAAGAATCCGTCAGATGGAGCCCTCCAGCTTGAACTGGGTAATGCTTATTATGATTTAGCTATGTCTACCATTCAGACTGATATGGCTGCATCCCAACCAAATTTTAAAAAGGCTTTAGAGGCTTATCAAGTAGCTGTTAAGACCAAGCGGGATATAAACTTGTTAGTTGATATGGCAACTTCAGCATTTTATGCCGGAGAAAATGATTTAGCTGACAAGACTTTTAAGGAAGCGATAACAGAAAAGCCAACCTTTCTTAATGCCAGATTCAATTACGGGATATTCTTGATGAATGCAAAGCAAGACTACAGTGGGGCTATTGAGCAATGGAAGACTGCTTTGGGATATAACCCTTCAGGAGCTGATGCGGATCGTTTAAAAAGCTTAATCTCAACAGCTCAAACTAAACTTGATGCACAATATCAAGAAATGCTAAATGGTCCAAACCCTGCTAAGTCTGGCCAGGGAGGAAAATAATTTGCATTTTGCAACATTGGCTTCAGGCAGCTCGGGAAATGCTATTTTGGTAGGGTCTGGCGGGAGAAGTCTTTTAATAGACTGTGGAATAAGTGCCAAAGCCCTCCTACATAATCTATCAATGCTTAATGAGTCGAGTTCTAAAGTTAAGATAGACCACTCGCAGATTGAAGGAATAGTAATCACGCACGAGCACCGTGACCATATAACTGGCATTGGAGTTGTAGCACGTAAGTTGCGTATTCCGATTTATGCGACCTCAACCCTTTGGTCCGAGATAGAGAACAGTATCGGAAAAATTCAGGAAAATCAAAGGGTTGAGGTAAACAGTGAGGCTGTTTTTACTTGTGCCGGTTTAGGAGTTAAACTGTTCAGAACTTCTCACGATAGCAGGGAAAGCTATGGGCTAAAGATTCAGGAATCTAACGGAGATTATAAGCATACAATTGGAATTGCAACAGACACTGGTATTATTACAGAGGAAATGAATGAACATCTAAAAGGGTGTGATGCCCTGGTTGTTGAGGCAAATCATGATAAAGACAGGCTTTGGCAGGGAGGTTATCCTTGGTACTTAAAGAAACGAATCAACGGGATTTACGGCCACTTGGAGAATAAGCAGCTTGCTGAGGGACTTCTAGAATGGATAGAGGAGAATACACAGAGGGTGGTTTTGGCTCACCTGAGTGAAGAGAATAATACCCCGGATCTTGCTTTGTCCACGGTTGCCCGCATACTTAAAGATTCAGCTATTTCCCGGAAAAATCCCAGATTGCGTTTAAGGGTAGCTCCGCGATTTACTCCGCATGAACTTATAGTCTTAGGAGAAGAATAAGGTTAGGAGGTAAGGTAATGAGCTATTATAACGATAACAATTACAATAATTATCCCAACAATTCTTCTGGCAGAAGGCCCCGGTTTTTCTCTACTGTAGCAATTTCCCTAATAAGTGCTTTAATAGGCGGACTGTTGTCGGTAGCAATTATTCCTTCAGTTTATGGGAATAGACCACAGGGAAATCCAGTTGTATTAGGCCAAAATACAGCCCCTCTGGTTAATATAACAGGTAACGCTGCTAATTTTCCGGTGGTTGAAATCTCCAAAGCAGTTGGCCCTGCAGTAGTAGGAATTTCTAATTTCCAATCGCGTGGGCGGGTATTCGGCGGAGGTGGATTGAGCGAAGTCGGAAGTGGGTCTGGTTTTATAATTGACGTCCAAAATGGTTATATTGCTACAAATGATCATGTTATTAAAGATGCTCAGAAGCTTGTGGTAAGTCTAATAGACGGCCGTAATGTAGATGCCAAAATAGTTGGAAGAGATCCAAGAACTGATTTAGCTGTCATTAAAATTCAGGCAGATAAGCTTACTGCTGCCCAACTTGGGGACTCAACGAAAATTCAGGTAGGAGAACCGGTAGTTGCGATTGGAAATCCAGGGGGACAGGAATTCGCGCGTTCTGTAACCACAGGCGTGGTGTCAGCCACCAACAGGTTTTTGATGCTAATGGGAGAATCAAGTTTCAACTTGATTCAAACTGATGCAGCGATTAATCCGGGAAACAGCGGTGGTCCACTTGTTAATTATGCAGGACAAGTAATTGGTATTAATTCAGCCAAAAACCAGGAGCCCGGTTTCGAAGGGATGGGGTTTGCAATCCCTATTACCGATGCACTACCAACGATAAAGCAAATGATTGAGAAGGGTTATGCAAGCCATCCGGCACTCTTAGTTTCCATAGACGACCGCTATACTGCAGAATGGGCTGCACAGCAGGGCTGGCCCTCCGGGGCTTATGTAGCCAAAGTCAATCCCGGTGGTCCAGCAGACAAAGCAGGTATTCAGGCAGGAGATGTCCTGACGAAAATAAATGGAGTGGTTATTCGAAATTCGCTTGAATTAACTCATCAGTTATTTAAATATAAACCAGGGGATAAGATTACGGTGACTTATTATCGCAATGGTACGGAAAAGGATGTCCAAGCGGTCTTAACCGAATTAAAATCACAATAATAAGGAGGGGGCATGCCCCCTCCTTTAATACCTGTCAGAAAGTATAAGTTTCCGGAGGCATAAGTGCATCTAGGCTATCGTCTGCGCCTTTAGGCTTGTCGCCTCCCAAGATTTCTGTTTTTTAAAGTTAAAAGATGAAAGCACATTTCAAGATAATGTAGGCTGGTGCAAATATGCTGCAGATTAAAATTATTGCCATAGGCAAACTTAAGGAAAAATACCTTCAGGAAGGAATTAAGGAGTATACTAAGAGACTAAGTGCTTATGCAAAGTTAGACATAATGGAACTTCCGGATGAACCGTGTCCGGAGAAACTGTCACCTGCCGATGAGGACAGGGTTAAGGAGCGGGAAGGGAACCGAATATTAAAGGCGGTTAGTTCCAATGATTATGTTATTCTACTGGATGTCCAGGGAAAAACCTTAGATTCCCCCGGGTTTTCCAAGCTATTTGAAGATCTGGCCCTAAGTGGAAGAAGCAACCTCATTTTCATTGTTGGTGGTTCACTGGGGGTATCCCAAAGTGTAAAGAATCGAGCGGACATAAGTCTTTCTTTTTCTAAATTAACTTTTCCTCATCAACTAATGAGACTAATTCTACTAGAGCAGATCTACCGGGCAAATCGAATTAGTCGGGGAGAACCTTATCATAAATAATTATAGAAAGTGGCCTGAACCCTCAGGAATATGGGGTCAGGCCACTTTCTACGTTTCGAGTTGTGATTACTCTTTTGGACTTTTTTGTTTATTATAACCTCTCTCGCCATAGGGCTGCAAATTATTTAGCCAGCTGTGATTAAATATTTGGTTAAATATTATGGCTTTTTACAAAGATTGTTTTTAAGATTCACCAAAAAATCCTGGACATTTGTTACGATTGTAGTAACTTCCAAACTTCCGCGATCTCTCAACTTGTTTACAGCGAACTCAGCTATATCAACATAATAGATATAAACAGGGCGAATCTCACCCTTACGGACTGTGTAAGAAGGGGTCATATTTCCTGAAGCTATGGTGTGCAGCTGGGTCGCTAGACATATTAAGGTAGTGGCTTTTCTAGTATGTTTTCGCATTTCATCTTGGGCTTGGTAAACATCGGAGATTACCGAAGGTAATGGCCCGTCATCACGGATTGAGCCGGCTAAAACAAGTGGTATATTATTTTTTAGGGCTGAATAGACGACACCATCAGTAATCTTTTCTTGTTTCAGCAACGCAGGAAGTGAGCCTGCTTTTCTTGCCTTATTGATTAAATCCAAGTGGTTATAGTGGCCATCCTTAACAGATTCTTGGGTATATGTATTTTGACCTAGGGCTGTATTAAAGAGGCCGGCCTCCAAGTCATGTGTAGCCATAGCGTTGCCGGCGAGGATCGCATGTACATAACCTTCATCGATCAGATTGGATAATGCACATCGTGAGTCAAAATCAAACACTACAGCCGGACCCAGAACCCAAACTATATAACCGTTTTCCTTTTCATATCTTAATAACTCATATAGATTATTATAGTCTTTGGAGTAGGCAGTTTCCCTGGAACGGCCAGCTCTGAAAGCAAATAAATCAACCTGAGAATCCTTGGATCTCAAGCCTTCAGCGTAGACATAAATTCCCTCACTGGCGTCTTCTGTTCTGCCCACGAACACTTTTTGGCCCGTTTTCAGGTTTCGAAACTCCACTACTTTAATACTGCCGTCATCCGAAAGAACAGGTACGCAATCCATTCTACTTTCGCTAGCTAATATCCACTTCCCCGCAATCTTGAAATACTCAGGGAAAATTGACATTGCGTGATAGTTGTCTGGAGCGACACCGTCTTTGATGACCTCAACAATCTTAGCATTTGGTGCTGAGAGAAACTTGTCTTGATTAAAATCTGGAGTACGAGATTTTGGTAATTGAAAATTCATTTTATCCCTCCTGTGTTTAGACTTGCAAAACACTCCAGGTATTATACATAAGAATGTAAGGCTAGACTTTCAGTAATTAATTAAATATTTTACTCTGATTTACTCTGTATTTAAATCTTTCCTTTAAATATCTTTTATTGCCCTCAACAGATTTTATTGTTTTCAACTTCATTACTTATGAAATTCCTTGGGAATCCCTATTAATAGATTCATTAAAATATACTTAAATACGTTTAAAATGTATACGTTGAAAATACTCTTACAAATATGTCTACAGGCTTAGTTTATAATTCATTCTTAGAGTAAATAAATAAGGCATTGACTTAAGCCTTCCTACTTGTTAAAATAATTACAAGTACAAAGACTGTTAGAAGGTTTATAAGACTAACTTACAAGATGTAAACTAATATTTATTGATGTAAATAATAAAAACAGGTTAAGGAAACATACATTAAAATTCCTTCAAGTAGTGAGTATTGCCGAATGCGTCAAGAAAGTTAATTCTTAGCCGTTTGGCACTGAAATAAAAAACACCCGTACCTAACAGAAAAGAGCAATCTAATCTGAAAGGAACAGTACAGAGCATAAAACTCCTGGGTTTTTCCTAGGCGTCTTAGGTGTATGAACTTTCCTACTCGGAAAGTTTTTTTAGTTAAGACCATTTAAAGATTTTTGTTGGATCATTGGAGGAGGTTACGATGAAGAAGGTAGCGGTAATAAGTGCTATTTTGGAAGAACCGAAAATTTGTCAACAGCCCTTCAACGAAACGGTTTCAAGATTTAGTCATCTTGTGAGGGGCCGGATGGGTATACCCTTCGAAGATCATGGTATAGCTGTGGTTTCTATTGTAGTGGTAGGGAATTTAGATGAGATAAATAGCTTTACAGGCAAACTCGGTAACATCGCCCATGTTTCTGTTAAGACCTCAATTTCCAAGAAAGAGTTGGATTAGTATGAGAGCGATAATAGATAAACTTTATAAGGATCAGTTCCTGCAGGAACACGAATTGACGGATCTGCTTTATGGGCTTAAACCTGAAGAAGAATCGTACCTTTTTGCTAAAGCGCAAGAGATAAGAACCAAGCATTATGGGAAAAAAGTTTACATGCGGGGGCTAATAGAGTTTACAAATTACTGCAAGAGAGATTGTCAGTATTGTGGAATCCGGGCCTCAAATAAAAAGGCAGACCGGTATAGGTTAAGCATAGATCAAGTACTTGATGCCTGCGTAGAAGGTGAGAGGCTAGGTTATCAGACCTATGTGCTTCAGGGCGGGGAAGATGAATACTTCACCGATTCAAGGCTAGTTGAGCTTATCGAAGCTATTAAAAAGAAGTTTCCTAAAGCGGCTATTACTTTATCTGTCGGAGAAAAGCCCTACGAATCATATCTCAAGTATTTTGAAGCTGGAGCTGACAGGTATTTGCTCAGGCATGAAACAGCCTCAGAAGAATTATACAACCGCTTACATCCAAGAATGAGCTTTTTACATCGAAAGGAATGCTTAAATAATCTAAAACGTATTGGTTACCAGGTTGGTGCGGGTTTCATGGTAGGATTGCCGGGTCAAAAGGTTGAGGATTATGTCAGAGATCTCATTTACCTAAAAGAGCTGGAGCCACACATGGTTGGAATAGGTCCCTTCATTCCGCACAAAGATACTCCTCTTGGCGGGGAAACAGGCGGGACACTTGAGCAGACCCTTATCCTTTTAGCTATTATCAGGTTGCTCTTGCCAAAGGTATTACTTCCAGCCACTACAGCTCTCGGGACCATTAACCCCTTCGGAAGGGAGAAAGGGTTGCAGGCTGGTGCTAATGTCGTGATGCCAAATCTCACGCCAATGCAGGTAAGAGAAAAGTATTCCCTTTACGATGGAAAGATTTGTACAGGGGATGAAGCGGCTGAATGCCGCCGTTGTATCGAGCAACGGATCAATAAGGCAGGCTTTGAGCTCGATATGGGCAGAGGTGACCATAAGGAATGGAGGGGTCGAGATGTTTATTGATCATAACTATATAACTGACTTACTTGACGAAGCAAGCAGGGCGAGCTCTCAGGAGATCGCTGAGGTTTTGGAAAAAGCCAGACAACACAAGGGGCTGAGCCATCGTGATGTAGCCATATTACTTCAGATAGACTCTGAAGATCAAGTCAGGGAGCTTTTTCAGGTGGCAGATGATATTAAGAAATCAATCTATGGAAACAGGGTTGTCGTTTTCGCTCCATTGTATGTAAGTAACTTTTGCGTCAATAACTGCACCTACTGTGGATATCAAAGGAAAAACAACATTGTCCGCCGAAAGCTAACCTTTGATGAGATTAGGGAGGAAGTGCGTCTACTTACCAGAATGGGGCATAAGAGAATAGCTCTTGAGGCTGGTGAGGACCCTGTTAATTGTGATATTGACTATATCTTAAAAGCTATTGAAACCATCTATAACGCTGAAAACTCCTTTGGTAAGATCAGAAGGATCAATGTTAATATTGCTGCCACGAGTGTTGAAAACTACCGAAAACTTAAAGAAGCTCAGATTGGAACTTATATTCTCTTTCAAGAGACTTATCACCGGCCAACTTATGAAAAGGTGCATCCTAATTCGGTAAAAGGTGATTATGAATATCATACATTTGCTTTTGACCGGGCGATGGAAGCAGGCCTTGATGATGTAGGAGGTGGGGTGTTATTCGGCCTCGCCGATCCAAAATTTGAAGTAATGGCTCTAATGCTTCACAATGAACATCTTGAGCAAAAGTTCGGTGTAGGATTTCATACAATCTCCGTTCCTAGGATAAAAAAAGCAGAAGGTATGGATATCTCAAACTTTCCTCATTTAGTTAGCGATGAGATGTTTAAAAGGGTAATTGCCATTATCAGGCTTGCAGTTCCGTTTACGGGAATTATCCTCTCGACCAGGGAGGCGCCAGAGTTAAGACGGGAAGCGCTGAAATATGGAGTATCTCAGATTAGTGCTGGCTCTTGTACAGGGGTAGGTGGTTATAAGGAAAGTGAGCAAGGAGTATCGACTGCTCAATTTGATGTGGCTGATCACCGAACTCCATCAGAGATTTTAAAAGAGTTAATTAAGGATGGGCATATTCCTAGTTACTGTACTGCTTGCTACAGGCAAGGAAGAACAGGGGACCGTTTTATGAGCTTAGCGAAATCCGGGCAGATCCAAAACGTATGTGGACCAAATGCCCTGGTCACCTTGATGGAATACATCTTGGATTATGGTGACCAAGAGTTATCTGATCTTGGTGAGCAATTAATAGTTAATGAAACTGCTAAGATTAAGCGAAATGATATTCAGGGCTGGGTACTAAACAGCATCTCCAAGCTGAAGTCCGGAGAGAGGGATTTATATCTGTAGTAGATTGACAAAGTTTATCACCTGACAGAATCCTTCAAAATTCTAATAAGCTGAAAATTACTTGACTAGATCTACTGGAACACTTAAGAGGTGTACCAAGCTTAAACAGATAAAAAACAAGATGACCTAGTTAATCAGGTCATCTTGTTTTTTTACAGCATATCAAAAAGTATTCCTATCAGGGTGCATGAGTGCAGTTAGTAGTGAAGCAGCCGAGCTCGATTCTTGGGTGAAACAACTCACTAAAGAAAGTCTATTAAGCAAAGATACCGGAGGATGTTGGACTAATAGAACTTTTTAGGAGTCTTGACATAGTCTGTAGTCTCAAATAAATGTTCTACTGATTTCCGGTCATAAATCGCGTGAATATCCTTAACACATTTTTCACTGGAATAACCTTTTAACCCAATGTTTGATAACTTACTGTAGATAGTTGCTAGAGCTTTTTTTGCCTCTGTTTCTGACATCTTGCTGATTGTCTCTGAATAATCATTTACTCTCATCTTCATCCCTCTTTCCCCTCAGTATTTTTTGCACCACTCATAGAAAGATAACTCTGTGGTGGCATAAGTGGTGCATCTAAGCAGTCGCCTGCGCCTTTAAGCTTGGCGCCAGCTAAGCTTTCATTTAATATTCTGTGGAAATACCCTATTAATACATGTTACTCTATGCAGAAATAATAATGCCTCTTTGATGACATAATATTCAAAAAAATTAAAATAGTCAAGAATCAAATTGTAAGTATTTGTTATATGCTGGATCTTTCAACGTGCATAAGATGTGAAAAAGGATTAAGCTACTTAACATGCATATTAAAAAAACAGTTTAGTCGGAAATTTGTGAGTAGAGCGAATTAGGGATGCTTAGGCATTTTCTAGGCAAAAGTATTGACATAAGGCCTGGAACTATAGCATAATAAATCAACTTCATATTGTTAAAGATAGAGGTGCGGGCAATAAATAGTACGTGTACGGAGTTGCCAACTGTGATGGCACGGAAAGGGATGCTCGCCGAAGCTAAAGTCTAGGCAAAGGCTTTTGCTGGGCTTGTATTTAATAAATGCAAGACTGTCACCCATTAGGGTGGAGTGCTATCTCGTAACGTAAGGCTTTGTTAATCTTGTTTTGGCCTGTTTCAGCGGTTTACGAGTGGTACACATCGTGAACCGTTTTTTGCACCTATCAGGCAGTATAAGTCTCTGGTCGTATACGTGCATCTAAGCGGCCGCCTGCGCCTTTTGGCGCCAGCTAAGCTTACTTTAATTTCCTGGGTCGTAACATTGGATAAGCATTCACATAAACTTAAATTAGAGGAGGATGACATAGTGGCAGAGAAAAAGTTACCCTTTAGTCAGGCAGAGTTAGAGGCAATGGTCGAGAAATATGGAACTCCTTTCCATGTTTATGATGAACAGGGGATTAGAGAAAATGCTAGGAAATTAGTCGCCGCATTTGCTTGGGCCCCGGAATTTAAAGAATACTTTGCTGTTAAAGCCGCTCCCAACCCTTATCTGTTAAAGATCTTAAGAGAAGAAGGTTTCGGAGCAGATTGCAGTTCCATAGCTGAGTTGATGTTGGCAGAAAAGGTTAGAATCCTTGATGAAAATATTATGTTTACTTCTAATGATACACCTGCAAGTGAATACAAAAAGGCGAGAGAACTGGGCGCTATCATCAATTTAGATGATATTAGCCACATTGATTTCCTAGAAAACCATGCAGGATTACCGGATATCATTTCTTTCCGGTATAACCCTGGTCCGCTTCGTTCCGGAGGAAACTCAATTATCGGTAACCCGGAAGAGGCGAAATACGGATTAACTAGAGATCAGCTTTTTGAAGCATATCAAATCGTCCGTTCTAAAGGAGTAGAGCGGTTCGGTCTGCATACCATGGTTATTTCCAACGAATTAAACCCACAGTATTTTATTGAGACTGCCAACATGATGTTTGATCTTGCAGTTGATATATATAATACTTTGGGAATACGGATCGAGATGATTAATTTTGGAGGCGGTATCGGTATACCTTATCGCCCTGAACAACAGGCAGTAGATTTGAGTGTCATAAGTGAAGGGGTACGGGCAGCGTACGAGAATAAGATCATGGCAAACGGACTGCATCCGATGAAGCTTGCTTTAGAGTGCGGAAGGGTTATAACAGGTCCCTATGGATACCTAGTGGCACGAGTCCTTCATAAAAAAGAGATTTACAAGAATTATGTTGGTCTGGATGCCTGTATGGCAAACTTAATGCGGCCTGCTTTGTATGGATCATATCACCATATTACTGTGCTTGGTAAAGAGAATTTACCGCTCGACCATGTATATGATGTTACAGGAAGTTTGTGCGAGAATAATGATAAGTTTGCCATAGATAGAAGTTTACCAAAAATTGATATTGGCGATATTGTAGTAATTCATGACGCAGGGGCCCATGGCCATGCAATGGGCTTTAACTATAATGGCAAATTGCGTTCTGCCGAGCTTCTACGTAAATCAGATGGCAGCGTAGATGTGATCAGACGGGCTGAAACGGTAGAAGATTATTTTTCAACACTAGATTTCTCTAAGCTTGAAGACTTTTAGACAGGGATTATTCAATAGGCAAAAGTTTATAATTTGTTTTTAGCCAGGGTCTGCCTGGCTTTCTATTTTATCTACAAAATGTGTAGTATATTCAAAGAAAATATTTGACGTTACATAAAGGTGTGGTATAATAGATATAGTAAAATAGTGATAATGATTATCATTCAACAAGTATGATAGAATGCTAATAATATGATTAATAATCTAATTTAGTAATTTGGCAACTATATACAAGGTTTGCCAGTACCTTCCTTTTATATATAGGCTTATACGGAAGTCGGTGAGATCTTCCGGCTTTTTTAGCACGATGAGTGATAATAGATATCAGTTAGGGGGAGATTGGGTGGTAAGTCTGGAAAATGTTAAAAGAGGTCAATCTTTTAAAGTTGAGAACATAACAAGTGATTCAATTAGAGCCCAAGCTATTCGTTTCGGAATTTCTGAAGGGGAATTTTTAGTTTGCGAAGAGGTTATCCCGGGTGGACCGATCGTTGTCAAGAAGAACCGCCAACTTATTGCGTTGGGTCGAGACTTAGCTCGGGAAATAAAAGTCTCTTTATAAATATTCTTCGTTGATTTCTTTAGCATGATTGTCAATATAGGTTTGAGGAGGGAAAAATCCCATGTCACATTGTCATGGTTGTAATGTTCAAATTGATATACCTGAAGGGGCTCGGCGAATAGTATTGGCCGGTAATCCAAACTCAGGTAAATCAGTTTTTTTCAATGCTTTGACAGGAATGTATGTAGACGTTTCTAATTACCCTGGGACAACTCTAGAGATTTCATCAGGACGTTTTCAGGGAGATGCAGTTATCGATACTCCTGGAGTATATGGTATCTCCTCATTTAATGATGAGGAAAAAGTGGCCCGGGATGTTATCTTGGCTGCCGATGTAATTGTAAATGTTGTAAATGCAGTTTATCTAGAGAGAGACTTGTTCTTAACTCAGCAGATTATTGATACTGGAGTACCAGTAATTGTAGCTTTGAACATGATTGACGAAGCGGAGAGGCAAGGGCTCAAAATAAACTACGAACTTTTAAGCAAACTGCTCGGCGTCCCTGTTGTTCCTACTGTAGCAGTTAAGAAACAGGGTCTGGACTTATTAAAACAAAAAATCTTCGAAGCAACACCTGGAAACTCTGATCCTGAACTTCAGAAAGAAATTGACAAGTTGATAAATAGGAGCGGTAGCAGAAGTGAAGCTTTGCTTATCCTTGAAGGGGATATAGCAATTGCAGAGCGCCATGGTCTCGAACCGATTAATTTAAGAGAAACTATCTATTTGAATCGCCGTCAAAGGGTAAATCAGATTATCGAACAAGTGGTCACAGATGTTAGCACTAGATCAATTTTCGCAAATACTCTGAACCGTTTAATGCTTAAACCGATCACAGGAATTCCTATTCTCTTAGTGGCTTTATATGCTATGTATCAACTCATTGGTGTCTTTGTGGCTGGTGATGTAGTAGGTCTTACTGAGGAGACAATAATGCAGGGCTATTTTGAACCTGTGGTTAGAGGATTTATCGGGGGTTTAATTAACCCGGATACTGCTTTAGGTACCATTTTAATCGGTGAGTTTGGCTTGCTAACGATGACGTTTACTTATACTTTTGGTTTATTGTTACCGCTAGTGGCAGGGTTTTATCTATTCCTTTCCATTTTTGAGGACTCAGGTTATCTTCCGAGGATTGCGACTTTAGCTGACAGGGTCCTAACCAGTATCGGTTTGAATGGCCGCGCTATCATTCCTCTCATCTTAGGGCTTGGTTGTGTGACCATGGCTACAATTACCACTAGACTTCTTGGTTCTGAACGGGAAAAAAGGATAGCAATATTCTTGTTAGGGTTGGTTATCCCTTGTTCAGCTCAGCTTGGTGTGATTGCAGGAATGCTGGCTGCTGTCGGGCCAGAATACGTTGCTCTTTACGCACTCGTTATACTAGGAGTTTTGGTTGCCGTGGGTACTTCCATGAACAATATTATGAGAGGAAAATCCTCCGACCTGCTGATTGACCTGCCACCGCTTCGTTTACCACGTGTTCGTAACGTTTTAACAAAGACTGGAGTAAAGTCCTATCAGTTTATTAAAGAAGCATTCCCGCTGTTCGCCTTAGGAGCTTTAATAATCAGTCTATTCCAGGTGACTGGTGTTCTAGTCTTTCTTCAAAATTCTTTGGCCCCGTTAACAAATAGTTGGTTAGGATTACCGAAAGAGACAGCTACGGCCTTTATCATGGGAATCGTACGTCGTGATTTTGGTGCAGCAGGACTAGCTGATATGGCACTTGATCCGATGCAAGTTGTTGTTTCTCTAGTAACTATTACTTTGTTCGTACCATGTATCGCATCGATTTTGGTAATTTTCAAAGAGCGCTCTAAAAAAGAGGGTGCTGTCATGTGGTTAAGTACCTGGGTAATATCCTTCTTGGTAGGGGGAACAGTCGCTCAGTTAGCAAATTTAATAGGAACGGGAACACCGCTGCAGGTTTTAGTTGTTGGCTTAGCGTTCTGGGGGTTGATCTTTATTCTCCTTATAGCCTTTAAATTGCTTAAGAGACAGAACAATGCCACTGTAAATGAGGCTAATGCAAAAGGAGTGGCGTAAAGTGAAGGAAAAGGAAACTTCAACCTGTACTGGTGCAAATAAATGCCCACGTTGTGGCTATCCGATAGAAGGGATTATTCTGGTATGTCCCCGCTGCAGGGAGCCAATTAGCGGAGGCTGTTCAGGTAATTGCTCAAAATGTTCGTCACATAAATAATATTAGAGAAGGCCTAACTCTGAAATGGAAAGGGTTAGACCTTCTCTTCTTCTTTAGTATATTTTCATTCTCTGGTGGTGTCGACAGCGGCATGATGGTCTTATCAAGCTTTATCTAAACTAGATAAATGTTTTATTGAGGATAATAGTATAAATTCAAAGGAGTCTCTTAACAAAGGTTGAATAATATAACTATAAGTGACTTTTTGAAAAGGGATTAATGATAGGAGAGATATGATGAAAACCAAAGTTTTTGTGGCAAAGTCGATTCCATTGGAAGTTAAAGAATATCTTGGACAGTATTGTGATTATCGTATTTGGGACAGTGAGGAAGCTGTGCCACGGGAGTTACTTATGGAAGAGGTTAGGGATATAGACGGCCTGCTTGCTACCAGTAGTGATAAAATAGATGAGGAGTTGTTGAGGAAAGCTCCTAGGTTAAAAGTTGTTAGTAATATAGCTGTTGGCTATAACAATTTTAATCTTGAGGCAATGAAAGCAAGAAAAGTTATTGGTACTAATACACCTTTTGTATTGGATGAGACAGTTGCTGATCTAGTCTTTGGGCTCATTTTATCGTCGGCCAGGAGAATCTGCGAACTTGATAGATATGTAAAGGAAGGTAAATGGTTAAAGCGTATTGATGAGAGTCTATTTGGTTTGGATGTTCATCATACTACCTTAGGGATCATTGGCATGGGTAGAATAGGAGAAAAGATTGCTCAAAGGGCAAAGCTTGGTTTTTCTATGGATGTGCTTTATTACAATCGCACAAGAAAGTCGGAAGTCGAAAATTCACTAGGTATAGAGTACTCAGAAATGGATGAACTATTGAAGAAGGCTGATTTTGTGGTCCTTATGACTCCATTGACACCACAAACAAAAAAGATGATAGGTGAGCGGGAATTAAACTTGATGAAAAGAACCGCTATTTTTATAAATGCCTCTAGAGGGGAAACAGTTGATGAAGGTGCTCTGTTACAGGCGCTCCAAGAGAAGAAGATTTTGGCTGCCGCATTAGATGTCTACGAGCAAGAACCTGTAGATACACAAAGCCCGCTCTTGCAACTCTCGAATGTCGTAATGATGCCTCATATCGGTTCCGCAACAGCGAAAACCCGCTTTGATATGGCCATGAGGGGAGCCCGTAACTTAGTTTTGGCTTTGTCAGGGGAAGTTCCTCCAAACCTGGTAGAGGAGCTCAAGTAGTTGAATCTTTGGAAAAGCCTAATTTATACTGGAGCAACAGTGAAATCTGTTTAAAGAATCAGTAAATTGCTGATACTTAGTCATGAAAAGGGCTGATAATGAAGGGAGACAGCACATGAAGGCCGAAATAAAACAATTATTCCGAAACCCTAATGAGTATGTAAATAATGAACTAACAGTTTCCGGCTGGGTTAAGACGATACGTTCATCGAAAAATTTTGGTTTTATCGAATTAAATGACGGTACTTTTTTTAAGAATTTGCAGGTGGTGTTCGAAGATTCCTTAAACAATTTTGAGCAGGTATCCAAGTTTACGCTGAGTTCGGCGATTACTGTTCAGGGAGTATTGGTTGAATCTCCTGGAGCAAAGCAGCCTTTTGAATTAAAAGCTTCAAATATTACACTGGATGCAGCTTGTAGCCCTGATTATCCGTTACAGAAGAAAAGGCATACGTTTGAATATTTAAGGACTATTTCCCATTTGAGACCTAGGACAAATACCTTTTCAGCAGTATTTAGAGTAAGGTCTATCCTAGCTTATGCTATACATAAATTTTTCCAAGACAAGGGTTTCGTGTATGTACATACTCCTATCATAACTGGGAGTGATGCTGAAGGCGCAGGAGAGATG
>JAJZSC010000115.1 GCA_021849995.1 Bacillota bacterium
AAAAACAGAAAAGAGCTGGTAATTTCTTACCAACTCTGTAAACCCTTTATATTGCTGTGTTTCATTAACTGTGGTGGGCGAGGGGGGACTTGAACCCCCACATACTCACATATATCGGATTTTGAGAGCGTTCTGTGCATTTGTTTGAAGTTGTATAAAGTTGTACAAGCCTTGGTATAGGCTGATTTCTTTAAAATACATTTATATGTATTTGGTTTGAATTTTATGCTTTTTTATCAGTTTATGGCTTAAAATATGGCTACTACTTTTACCCCTACCCTGTATGTCTATGCTCTTAAGCTATACCCCCATTTAAAAGAGACGCATTATTTTGCGTCCCTTTTTGGTTTTTTCTTTGTAGTTTTCTTGTCAGTGGTGAATGCCTTTTCCATCAGATCGGCCGCTTGTTGGTCCTTGCTCTGGAGGAAGTGGGAATAAATATTCTGTGTCGTTACGCTTGTGCTGTGTCCGAGCCGACCGGCAATAGTTCCAATATCCATGCCTTGGCTTATTAAAAATGTTGCGCTGGTATGCCGGAGACCGTGAAAGTTTAGAGCGGGTAATTTATGCCTTTTTATGAAACCCGGGAACCAATGCGCCAGGCTATATGTTGGATCCGGAGTACCATCCCAACGAACAAAAAGTCGGTTATTAGTTTGGCAGAGAAAGCCTCTCTGTTGTTGATCTGCCTGGTATTTCTTGATTAACTTTAAAAGGGATTCGTTTACTGATATTTTGCGTTTACTAGTTTCATTCTTTGTAGTCTTAGTAAATGTTCCTTTATTGGATAAATACTGGCTCGCTTGCCGTATCTCAATAGTTTTATTGTCAAAGCCAATATCCTGCCACTCCAGACCCATTATTTCGCCCATTCTAGCCCCTGTGGTTAAGGCAATCATGATTGTTGCCTGGTACTTTAATTCCTCTTTCTCCAAAGCTTTTAGCATGGCTCCGACCTGCTCCATATCATAGCATTTTGCCTTTTTCCTTTCTATTTTGGGAGCGTCCACATGCTTAGCTGGGTTAGTGCCCTTATATACACCCCATTTTATAGCCTTTTCAAATATGGCATGAATTACCCTGTGGTGATGCCTTATGGTCTGTTCGGATAGTTTCTTAGCCTCTCCCGGTTCCCTTCGTCCATCCTTAAACAGTCTTGTATATTTATGCTTTGTCCTAAGCGATTCATAGAATTCTAACAAGTCTAGCGGCTTGATCTTCTCCAGTTTTTTATCTCCCAAGGAAGGTAGTATTCGACTTTCAAGCAGTTCTTTATATCGATGTAAGGTTTTTGGTGCAAGGGTTACTTCTGCGTAATTCTTAAGCCACTTTTTTACGAATTCCCGAAATGTTACCTTTGAGGCTTTTGTGAAATCCCCGTTCTCCACTTCAGTGACAAACTTCGCTAGTTCTTTACCCACTTCCTTATCGTTCTTGGCTTCGACATACTTTGAGTGATCCTTATACCTTAGCCTGTAGCGGCCTTCTCCCACATTTTGAGCGTATCCCGCCATTATACCGATCCCCCTTTCTAATTCTTTCATGAGCGATTTCAATTTAATCAGTCATTTTGCACCTCATTTTAAACCTAAATCAATCTTGATGGACTCCCATATCTTACTGCGAACCTTGGCTGGGGTAGTTCCTTTGGGTAATGGATCGTGCCCGGGCTTAAAGCCTCCAGTGATAGGCAATTTCTTCTTTGGCTTATAATTCGGGTTCTCCTGTTGCTTCTTCTTCTCGTGAATCTCATTAATAATTTTCTGAGTGATCTTGTTGGCAACCCCGGCTTCTTGAACCGGCTCGACTTTAGGAACAGGGGCTAAAACGATGGACCCGGCTAAGACTACCGTCATCATCTTAATTAATGGTGGAACTGCTGGAATCATGCTAATCCCTCCTTAATTGCGCTTAATAGATGGACCTCGAACTTTACCCTGGTGTTAGCGTTGGCCACGAGCTCCCGGATCCGCTGGCCTCGCTTCACGCTGTCGGTCACAATGAGTACTTTAGGGAATCTTAGAGGGTTATTAAGCCGCTTGAGCATTGGGGAACCAGCAACGCCTTCACGGTTGTATAGGGCAATGTACTTTTCGATCTTATCAAACTTAGATCGATTCACGCTGCCACGGTCCAATTCAATACAGTACCATCTTATTTCTCCTGTCATAGTGATCTTAACTGAGCAAAGCGCATCAGTTTGCAAGATGTCACCAAACTCCTTTAGTTCCTCTCGTTCCCAAGTAAGAAGCTTCTCCCCTGTCTTCCGCATGAACCATACATAAATCCATGATAAAGCCCTGGCATGCTCTAACCTATGAGGAAATTTGCCCTGATAATAAACAGTTGGTGTATCCAAGGATAATCTAGTTTTCTTTACCAGCTTCCGATCTACTAGGGATTTCATTCTTGCCTGACATTTTCTTATACCTGTAGGAAATTTGAAGAATAGATCAGCGATTTGCTCCGTGTCCATTACTCCACAAAGGCCAATAGTTTCTAAAACAGACTTATCACGTGTCGATCCTTTCTGCACATTGGTCATTGTCTGTGGCAAATTCATACACCCCCTTTGCAACTTGCCTAGAGAGGATTGCATAGGCCTCTTTTGCGCTCAAATACATTGCCTGGACTATTTGGTCTTGATCGTTATTCCAAACAGCTCTACCCTTAATTTTGGGCAACTCCGAGCCTCTTGTGTTGCCAGACCCTAATACAATCTGGCTGTCTGTCTGATCTCTTACGTGAAAGCACATAGCCCCGGATAACTGGCTGCGCACATCCGTAAATCCGTCCCATATCTTTGCCCCTGGCTTTTGTGTTGCTAAGATCATCGAAATTCCAGATACTCTAGACAAAACAGACATATCCCCGATGGCCTCAAAGCAAGCCTTATTCCTGATTTGTGTCAATTCATCAATGAATAAAACGAGATAAGGTAAGTCCTGGTGTAGCTCGCAGTATTCTGCAAAGTTTTGGCATCCAGCATTTCTTAAAATTCGTTGCCGTCTGTGCATTTCCGCGATGTGTTTTTTAAGTAAGTCCTCTGTCTCAGCATCTGTCAAGGCTAGGTTTACCCAAGGAGCGAAACTAGGGAAGTCTACTCCCTTCCTGTCTATGACCGATACCTTAACTCCTTTAAGTAATAACGCAACCATGACCACAAGAAGGAAGGAGGTCTTGCCGTAACCAGTTTGTCCACCTACCATCATGTGAGGGAGATTATAAAGGTCCTCGATGATTGTCTTTCCATCTGGAGTTTTACCTACTGGGAAAGGAGCGAACATATCCGCAAACTGCGTATGGTCAAAGTCAAAGGGTATCTTCTCTTTAAAATTAGCCTGGTAGGTCTTAAGGATTAACCTTCTGCCGGTGGCCTCGATCTCCACGATAGAATTTAAATAAGACTCGAAGTAGTGCTGGTTAGCCTCAAAGTCAATCCGATCCACGCCGGGAGGAAGGGCAAAGACATAATCTATCCCGGTTGCTGTTTTATGTTCTTTCCTAAGTATTGGCCTTTGCCCTTCCTTGTTCTGTAAGTGGACCGCTTCAATAACGTCCTGAATACCTTTTCCCTTTAATTGCCGGATACCCCATGTGATAAGTGAAGATGCTACGCCAATAATGTCCGGCTTAACGGTATTGGTCAACGTTCCACCCCCTAATTAAATATTGTCCTTCGGCCTTTCCCTGTTTCATCTATCTGGTTTGCCAGTTGCAGGGCATCGTTGAATCCTAGCTTGTAACATGATCTTGTTAGTCCTGCGTGTAACTCGCCGTTGAGGCTATCTATCTCTGAAATGTAAGGCCATATATTTAGCCAGGCCTTTTCCCCAAGACGTTTACGAATTTTACGATCTAACTCAGTGGACTTCTCCCTGTTTTTCATGTATTCCCATGAGTGATAGTAACCACAGGAAGAGGGTCGATCATCTAACATTTCATTGATTGCCTCTTCTAGTGGTTTAATTGCCTCCTGGTCTAATAACATTTTGTTTTACCTCCGATGATAATATTTAGGAAATCAGGCTCCTTTGCTAAGGTCGTAATATTTAACCTTTGTAAACCCTAATTGGTTAAAGGTCATAGCCGTCATTAAATCGCTCATTCCATCCCGATATGCTGCACTGTAACAGATACCTTCCAAGGCTAGAAATGTATCTTCAATATCCTCGATAACCTTAGCCCCTGGGGTGGTTAAGAGTTTTTTTAAAGCAGTCCTAATCTCTACTTTAGTGTCTTGGTATTCAGCAGTACCCATAAATTTTTCTTGCCTGTTATTGATAACCTCTTCGAGATCACTACAACCATTGACTAATGAATTTTCAGCCATGGAGAAATCCCTGAAATATTCCTTCATTTCCTTTCCCCCTTCTCTTGATTATTCGACTTGCTATAATTATTCTACGACATCTCGAAGGTAATGTCAATGATATATCGGATATTTTCTTTGCCTTATCGTAGATTTACTAGTATAATGTATAGCTAGAGGAGGAATATAGAAATGTTTACATTTAATCCGTTATGGAAATTATTAATCGATAAAGGTATGAACCGCGAAGACTTAAGGGAGGCATTAAACCTTTCACCGTCAACTATGGCTAAGATGACTAAAGGACAGTATGTATCTCTGGAGGTCTTACACCGCATATGTGTTTACCTAGACTGTCAACCTGGTGATTTAATCGCATACGTAAAGAAGGACTCCTAGAAATTCAGGAGTCCTCTTTTCTTTTTTACGTTTAGCAAGCACTGAATTTGTCATGACACAATTCGCTTGTTAGGGAAATCCCTAAAACCCTTTCTGCCTCATATGCAACCAAAAGTGTCAACGCTAACGGATTTCACTCACCCCAGTTGTGGGGTCAGTGATCCGGTTCAGCGCGCGCAGCTGGGGGCCGGTGCCCCAACTTTTTTCCTTCCCCTACTTCTTTATGTCGCTGTTTTCATGTTTCTGGCTTCCTACTCTCTTATGGCTTTCAGTGTTTAAGGTAATACGTTAGAGTATCCGATTAAACGTCCGGCTTAACGTCCGTCTTACTGCCTGTCTAGCGTTCGACCGTTTTAAGACAAGCAGTAGGAAAATGGGCCTAGATTAATCCGGGCCCTATGAAAGAGGTTGTAATCATGTTTAAAAATCTCAGAGCAGAAATGGCAAGAGAAGGATTAAATCAATCTAAGATGGCTGCGGCAATTGGTGTTTGTAAGAAGACGTTTGGGAGTAAAATGTTATGTAAATCCGAATTTACTCGAACGGAAATGTTTAAAATACAAGAACTACTTTCTAATGATTTAACTCTCGACTATCTCTTTAAGTGGGATGAACCTTGTGTAGAACCTGAGAAAAGTATTAACGAAGTGATTGTAGATCTTATTGAATTTCGAAAACAGATGGTCGAAGGTTCGTCAAAGAAAATTTAATTTTTATAGGGAGCGTTCATAGTAGTTACTCCCCTATGTGAACACCCATTTAATTCAATTAAAAAGGCCGGATTTAATTTCCGACCTTAAATTAATTAAATTATATCCCCTAAGTTATAGCTATATTGCCAGTTCTTTGGTACTCTTTTCGAATTAATGGGATGATCGCTCTTGCAAATCGATCCCCATCAAGATAGAAATTGGCTTCTTGGCTTTGCTGTGGCTGATTGCTTTGTTGAAATTGATTTACACTTAGCATTGCCGTTCCAACTACTGAGGCCATTTTATCCCATACCGATGAATCTTCGAGAGGTAAGACAACTTCCTTCCTGTTCTGCTCCCCCATCACCGCTAGTGTTGGTTTGACAATTTCTCCACCTTTTGCAAGCGGGGTTATTTCATTGATATAAGGGAAGTTAATCGGTCCTCCGCCGCCAATAACTGATCCCGTCAATGGGTTCTTAACAACCGGAATTGTTATCTTGATATTGTTGACTCCCCTGATGAATGAGTTAATCGTTTCAATTACAAAATTTACAGAGTTCTTAATGCTTTTACCGATCTCATCCCAGATAGTCCCGGTCTTTATCTTTAAATCATTCCAGATAGTTACTACATTATTCTTAATATCTTCCCAGCCAATACCAGTTTTTATATCTTCCCATTTTTCACTTAAGGTTACTTTAATCTCGTCCCACTTTGTTGCCGAAGAAGTTTTTAATGTACTCCAGTGTCCCAAAACAACGTTTTTAACATCATCCCATGTAATCGCTTTAATATCTTCCCATTTCTCGGAAAGAGTTGTTTTAATTTCGGCCCATTTAGTCGCTGTCTTCACTCTAAGTTCTTCCCACTTCTCGGAAACTTTATCTCGTATATAATTACCAAAGTCTGAGGCTTCAAGTTTTGTAGGATCACCGTACTCCTTGACATCAGTTTTTAGTGACGCCCATTTCTCGCCAAAGTCCTTCTTGAACTCTTGCATTTTCTTAGCTATCTCAGGAAAAAAAGGATACATAATGCCGGTCAATATATCCCATGATCCACCTGCTACTTGTTCCATTCCCTTGAGTGCTGTTTCAAAATTACCACTTAAAGCCCCTGCCGCAATGTTAATAACTCCCGCTAAGGTCTCTAAAGCACCAGCTAGAGCAAGTATAGCTCCGGTTTTTATGTTTTCGAATTGTGTTTTTGTTCTCTCAAACCATGCCTGGATTTGAGGGTTCTCACTTATGGCTTTCCCTAAATTTCTAAGTGATTCCTTGAATTTATCAAACGCATCCGAAACAGGTTTTAGGGCAATTTTTGCTTTGTTTGCAGCATCTATTATGCCCTGAGGTATTATACTCGTACTATCTTCTTTTTCTGGGACAGGAGTGGTAGGACTCCCGCCCATTGCGTCAGCAGCATCTTCAGCCGTTGCCGCCATGTCTTCTTGTAGTTGGTGAATCTCATCAAATCCAGCAACGCCTTTCTTGGCGGCTGCACCTGCTTTTTTAGTAGCATTTCCAAGTTTTGTCTGCGCATCGGCTGCATCTGCGGCAGATTGAGCATTTTGCGTTTGGGCGTTGTTTTGACCAAATAAGGCTCTCATGAATTGAGCAAAAGTATTTGTAACACGAACCAAACTCTTTGCAAAATTAGTTAAGACCGGTAACACAATATTTACAATAGGCAAAAAAGCATTACCAAGATTTACTTTGGCAAGCTGTAATTGCATTCCCAATATGCGCAACTGATTTGTCGGACTCATAATCGTACGAGCAAGATCGCCCTGCGCATTTTTAGTTTGTCCCATGATAGCAATATATCGAGCCATGACTTTTTGTTGCTCTGTTAGTTCAGCGCCAACGTTCGCTATTCCCTCTGCGTAGGCGTACTGCTTAATGGTGCTGTCGAGTACCAATATGCCAATGCGTTTCAAAGGTTCTGTCTCGCCAGTTATTCCAGATTGGAGCTTTACGAACATTTCTTCGACTGGCATGTTGTAGAATGATGACATGTCATATGCGAGCTTTGTCAGATCCGTTGAGAGTTTATAGGCTGCAGCTCTAGCTAAGCCCATAGACGTTGTCATATTGTAAAATACGCCAACGTTCCGCCTAACTTCGTAAGCATTTAGACCAAGGGAGGCTTGCAACTCTTCACTCCAAGCCCTAGCTGCACTTGCCATATTTCCCATAGAAACCGTGAACAAACTTTCTGACTCTACAACGTCCATAGCTGCCTTAATTGCGTTTTTGCCGACAATTGAAGACGCTACTACAGCAGCCGCTCCGAGAGCCACAAAGGCTGTTCTAGCAATTGCCATTGATCCAGCTATAGAACTCATACTCGTTCGGACGTTGGCTTGTACACCACGCATATTGGCACCAAATCCGCCCATTGAGCGTTGTGCTTGAGCCATGTTGTTTTGTAAAGGTCGAATATCGGCCCCGACCCTCACAAGGATGTTACGAATGACCGAAATAGTGATCACCCCCCTTTATATTTTTTTATTTTTAGCTATTCTGTTATTACTTTTACGCCCCTTTTTGCATAAGAATCTCAATCAGCTTATTAGTCAGAAGAGATTCCTCTTTAATGGTTCCAATCATGTTTCTTATAGGCTCAATCTCTTTCCAAAGCTCTCTTACTGCCTGAGAATCGTTAGTATTCTCCACAGCGATATAGAGGGCTGTCAGGCGTGCTTCCATGGCTCCTTGCCAGTGTATCTCCTGTGGTTCAGTATCTGCGATCATGTCTTTAGCCTCCTTTGGGTCCGGTA
>JAJZSC010000116.1 GCA_021849995.1 Bacillota bacterium
AAGCCGTATAGAAAAATAGAACAGCTGTAAGGAGTTCAACCATCGGATAACGCCAGGAAATCTTATTCCCGCATTTTCCACAGCGGGCTCTTAAGACAAAAAAACTAAGTACGGGAATTAGTTCCCATGGACGAAGGAAATGCCCACACTCAGGGCAATGAGAAGCCGGACTGACAATTGACTCCCCTCGTGGAACACGGTGAATAACTACATTTAAAAAACTGCCTATCAACAGGCCCAAGCTGCCAATAACTAGGCTTAGAGCCCAGGGATCAAATTCACTAACATCTAGCAATGACTACTTTCCCCTTTCAGTTGGATGCCCAAAGCTGCGCCAAAGTTGTGCCAGACGAGTCATATGCTTTAACCTCAGCTACAGACCCATCACTAGACAAATAAATCATAATGATATTAGTAGGTGCAGGATAGGTGCCGCCGGTTATGGTCGCAACACCAAAGCCGCTTTTGTCAGAGGAGCGTTGTTGAGTGACCGACTTATCAAGTCTGCTAATGTACTTTGGAATTAGCTTATCAGAGGAGACGACCCCGTTTTCGTCTACTGTCAATTCCCCAGCTTTGGGATATATCCCATAATCAACCTGATACCTGTCAAGAGCACTTTTTACCTGACGGGCAGTAGCAATGTCTGAGTTTTTTCGAGCTGTATCGGTACTGGAACCGTATTTTGGTATAGCTATTACTGCCAAAACCGCTAAAATCACCACAACCATCATAACCTCGACCAGAGTAAACCCTTTCTCTCGTTTTTTTAAATACATGATCTTCCTCTCCTCCATTTTATACCAATTCCCCCTCCTATAGGGTGTTCACAATAGCATAACCATGGGGTCAGATAGTTACTTAAAATGGGTGGTTGCCTCAAACATCGGCAGCAATACACCAACTGCTACTAATCCTATTAACCCAGCCAAACCGATTGTTAAAACGGGACCGATCAAATTGGCTATTCTCCCTAACTTGTGTTCAAGTTCGTTAGTAAGAATTTGTGAAACCTGGCTAAACATAACTCCTAACTTACCGGACTCCTCGCCAACCATCACCATTTCGCCAGCCTCACTGGGAAACTCTTTACAATTCTTGAGAATTGGAGCTATTCGCCTTCCCTGGCGAACCCCTAGCGTAAGCTCAAGCAAAAGATATTTGATCAACTCACTCCTGGTAGTACGCAAAACAAGATTAAGTGCTTCCAGCAAGGGAATTCCCGCTTCAATCATTTCCCCTAATAAGCGATTAAACTGAATTATTTCTCCTAATAGATAGATTTCACCTACCAATGGAATTTTTATAAACCTACGCTCAAGCTCCAATTTCCAGGTGTTAGGGTTTAAAACGATAATCAATAATAGAAATACTATTACTACAGCAATCAGACTGGAAAAAACTATGGGCAATTGACGACCTGAGACAAAAATGGCTCTGGTCAGGACCGGCAACTCCGCATCAAAACCGGCAAACAATCTTTCATAAATGGGCAAAACCCAATTACCCAAGACAAAAAAAACTGACATAATCCCTAAGAGCAAAAGCAACGGATAGGTTACTGCTTCAACTAATTTTCTCCTAAAGCTCTCAGCCTTTTCAAGTTCATCAGCTGCTTTCTCGATACATCTGACTAAATTACCGGTATGTTCCCCTGCCATCACCATGGATCTAAGAAACAAAGGAGGTGGGGGATTCATTAACTGCAACGCTTCAGATAGCTGGTACCCTCCTGAAATACGTTCCTTCAAGAGCAACCAATCATCCTGGTGAAGATCACCCTGATTAGCAGTGATTATTTCAAGCGACTTTAAAAGGGGAATGCCGGCTTCCAGCATCAGGGACAGTTTTCTGGCAAACCTTATCCAGTCTCTAACAGACACTCCTTGATTGAAGCTTGCCGATAAAGACAACTGATGGCGTATCTTAACTGGGTAATAGCCAAGAGTCCTGAGCTTAGAAATTACATGTTTCAAATCATCCGCAACATAGGAACCTGAGTGTATTTTTCCATTGGAATCAATTGCTCTCCACTTGAATTTAGCTGCGCCAGCCTTAACTTGTCCTTTCATCAACTTCTATCCTGAGCTGTTTGAGGAGAGATTACCCCCTGACGAACAAACTCCTGAATTGCCTTTTCCATAGGCTGCATACCAAGTTTTCCACTTGTTTGGATGACTGTAGGTATTTGATGTGTTTTCCCTTCCCGGATGAGATTGCGGACAGCTGGGTTTGCCAACAGAACCTCAATCGCAGCAACCCTGCCCTTACCGTCAACTCGAGGTAATAATTGCTGGGCCAATACTCCCTGCAAGACTGAGGCAAGCTGAACTCTAATTTGCTGTTGCTGATGAGGTGGAAAGACGTCAATAATTCTGTCTATCGCCTGAGTTGCATCATTAGTATGAAGGGTGCTAAATACCAAGTGACCGGTTTCTGCGGCAGTTACAGCAGTACTAATCGTCTCCAAATCGCGCATTTCACCTACCAAAATAACATCAGGGTCTTGTCTCAAAACTGAACGCAAGGCATTTGCAAAAGATTGAGTATCTTGCCCAACCTCCCGCTGATTAACGATGCTTTTTTGGTGCTGATGGAGATACTCGATAGGGTCTTCAATAGTTACAATGTGACAGGAACGGTTCTTGTTAATATAATCAATCATTGCAGCCAGAGTGGTTGACTTACCGCTTCCAGTAGGGCCTGTTACAAGCACTAATCCCTTGGGCAATCTGGCTAATTCGAGGCAAACCGGTGGAAGTCCGAGTTTGTCCGGAGTGGGAATCGAAAAAGGTACCAGCCGGATGACTAAACCATTGGAACCGCGCTGTCTAAAAGCATTTAAACGGTAACGCCCAACGCCGGGAATACTGTAGGAGAAATCCAGTTCCCCCCGCTCTTCATATCCTTCCTGCTGTTCTTTGGTCATTAAGAAGCCGGTAATCCGCTCCAGGTCAGTTGGAGTAAGTTTCTCCTCCTGCAAACCAACAAGGGATCCATTTATTCTTAAAACGGGTGCACTGTCCACAGTTAAATGTATATCTGAAGCACCTTTTTCTCCAGCTAAAATCAACAGTTCTTCAATCGATAACATGTTTTTCCTCCTATTTATTACCCTTTTATTTATTACCCTTTAGCAGCCCTTAAGACTTCTTCAATTGAAGTGACTCCATTGCTTACCTTAATAAAGCCATCCTGAACCAACGTAATCATTCCCTGCTTGATAGCCTCTTTCTCAATCTCAAGACTGCTTCGGCGAGCTAGGATAAGTTCTTTAATCTCCGGAGTACACAGCAAGAGTTCATGTATGCCAATTCTTCCGCTGTAACCTGTTTCGCGGCAATGTTTACAGTTGCTGGCCTTGTATTGGCTCTGCCCTTCCGGCAAGGAAAAAAGGTATTCATCCAATTGCCTCAATACTGTAGGGGTTTTACAGTGATTACACAATACCCTGACCAGCCTCTGAGACAAGACACCATTTATTGAGGCCGCCAAAAGGTAAGGTTCGATTCCCATCTCGAGCAGTCTGCCAAATGCTTCAGCAGCAGTGTTAGTATGTAATGTAGAAAACACTAGATGTCCTGTCAAGGCTGCAGAAATAGCAATCTTGGCAGTTTCTTCGTCCCGGATTTCCCCTATCATAATCACGTCTGGATCCTGCCTCAGGATAGCTCTCAAGCCATGGGCAAAGTTAAGTCCGATCGAGCCCTTAACAGGAACCTGGTTAATACCGGTAAGTTGGTACTCGACCGGGTCTTCAATGGAAACAATGTTGATCGAATCTGTCTTTAGCTCACTTAGCAAAGCATAAAGTGTAGTAGTCTTTCCACTGCCGGTTGGACCAACTACCAGAATTAAACCATGAGGTCTTGTTAAGAGCTCCCGGATTTCCTGCTCAACCGACAGGCGCATCCCAAGAGCTTCAAGAGGAAGCAAGGCCATGTCTGGATTTAGGATTCTGGTCACTAACTTCTCACCCTGCACTGTAGGAAGAGAAGATACCCGCAAGTCGATTCGCTTGCCATCAGAACCAGCAGTAATCCGTCCGTCTTGAGCGAGTCGGCGTTCAGCAATATCCATACCCGCTAAGGCCTTTAACCTTGAGACTACTAATCGAGCGGCAGTTTCCGGGAGACTGACCTTTGTCTCTAACCGACCGTCGATTCGATATCTGACCAAGAACTCAGTCTCTCGAGGCTCCCAATGAATATCACTGGCACCTTGTTCAATAGCCTGTTGCATTAAAGAATCAACTAAGCGGATGATTGGCCCATCATCGTGGGTAATTTCAAGATCACCATCTAAAAGCCATATTCCTTTTTCTTCTTTTGCGTCCATGACTGAGGACAATGAAGCAGCCGATTGTTCTACTGTAAGGTATTTGCTTATAGCTGCCCGAATCTCCTTAATATCAGCCACATGGAACTGTACTTCGTAACCGGTCAATATCCTGATGTCATCAAGAACTCTTAGATCAGCAGGGTCGGCAAGTGCTACCGTCAATACTCCCGTATCTACTGAAATCGGGAAAAGGGTATAACGCCTGGCCAAATCTTCCGGTACTGTCTTAATTGCAACTGGGTCAATATTGACTTGAGTCAAAAATTCCCTTTTGACCCCATAAAACTCGCTTAGTGCTTCGGTTAACAAACTACTGGAAAGATAGCCCTGAGTTACCAAGACTTCATTCAGCTTTCCGCCGCGTCGCCAGGCTTCCTCAAGCTGATCAGCGCTAATGTAGCTTTTAGTTAACAGATATTTAGCAAATCCTGATAACGGATATCTCTGTTCCATGGTCAGATACCTCCTGCCCTTTAAAAATAGGGCTCTATCTAACTAATATCCATCTAACATTTATCTAACATTATGGAACCTCTATCAAACTATCTATGAAGCTGTATTATAACTGTTTATGAAGCTGTTTTATAGAAGCTATCTATGAAGTTCATGATAGTTAGAGGTCAGCCACTTGCCAGACTGATTCTTCAAAAATACCTTGACCTCCCGAAGGGAATAGCCCGCCGTTCCAAGGGACGTAACCCAGTACCCCTCGCTAGCAGGTACGATGTTAACCCTAACCTCACTATCTCCGATAGTTAAAGTTCCGCCGGTGCTGCCCGGATTCACTGTCAGCTCAGCTTTAGCCCATTCAATACCACCTTCTGCTGCATATACCGCTTGTCTGCTCTGGCTCTCTCTTGCCGCCATCCTTGCCTGGGCATTGGCTTTAATATATGACTCTGTACCCAAGCCTGACAAAGCTAATAGCAGAATCATTATCAGCAGAGTACTAAAACCTCTCTCTGAGTTTCGCAATCTATAGGTTAAAGTATATGAGTTTCTCAATTTGTGCGTTGACGGATATGAGTTTCCCAAACTGCTGTTGCTTGACCAAAACTTGCTTTTAAATAGATTTTCCAAAGCCCTGGTTCAACCTCCGTACCTTGCAAGTCTGAAATGTACATTGCCACTGGGTTCGCGACATTAAGATGTTCACAGTATAAATCCGTTATCCCATCCCTGTCCTTATCACTAATATAATATAAGTCTGTCGCAGTGCTGCCGGTGTCCGGCCAGGGCAGTACCTTTAGCACTCCAGGCGAATCCCATTGGACTGTTTTGGCCGAACGTATCGCATCTGATACTGCCCTTCCAGCATTGAGCAAAGAGTACCGGAGCTCCAGTTGATACTTTAGCGACTTTGAACCACGCCATTGGTCAGCCATAAGAGTCAAACTCATGGCTAAAAATATTCCCGCTATTGTTAAAGCGAGCAGAACTTCCAGTAAAGAAAATCCGTATTCATTCAGTCTGGGGTTTCTAATTGGCATAAAAAACGCTCTCCAAACTATAGCTTCTCGGTCCCCCATTTTCCTGCCACAGTACTGTAACTCCTACTTTTAATAAGTTAGGTAAGACTTCCCACTGAGCATTCACCGCCCAGGAATATTTTCCGTCTTTCCCTTCAACACTTGAACCAGGAATACATTTCCCTGCCGCAATATTTTCTTGCCATTGATGCGCTGCCAATTGGTCAAGCTTAGCTTGGGCAAGATTAGCAGCTTCGGTCAAATTAGCTGCTCTCTGAGTTTCTTGATACGCGCCTTCTGTAAGACCATAAAGAACGGTAAACCCCAAAGTAAAAAGGAATACAGCCAAGAGGACATCAGTCAAAGCGTATCCGCCTGAATAGTGCAACTTTTGATCTGAGGACTTCATTCTCCCCTCCTATTTAACCTTCCCGGAAGAATCAATTTGATATGGACCGGGTGTCAGAGGATTTGCCGGATGATAATCCAGATATGGCCCCCGCCATTTTAGGACACCCTCCGGCTTAGAAATCAAATCTTCTACCCTTGTAGGAAACGTACCAACATCTAATCTGTAGAGTTGAGCGGCTCCTTCAATCCGTTTAATATTGGCCTCATGGACTTGAGTTTTTACTTTGGAAGAGTGAGTACCAAAATTCGGGGCTATTCCATAGAAAACAATCCCAAGCAGAAAAAGAATTGTTAGTATTTCCAAGGCCGTAAACCCATTATCTCTACTTTTCTTCATAAATCACCTATAACTCTTGCAAAAAAAGAAAAAACTACCCTTTTATTAGATATATTTTATGTATAATAAGAAATTCCTCTTTTCCGACAGATGTTTCTAATTTATTCCAAATTTCGAAGTTGAGTACTCTTCTTTTATCGCTGAAAACCAGATTCCGTTCATTATTTTGTTCATTTGAGCATGCCTTCCTCACGTGCAAACCAAGTTAATATGGAGAACAATCCAATATTCTTATGTGCATTGCATTTACAATGCACATGTATTGTGTTAAGATGTATATAATGATACCAAAGGAGGAATGGCAAATGTCTGAAACGACAAATTTAACCATTCGCATGGATAAAGAACTCAAGGAGCAGGCAGAACAGCTTTTCTCTGAATTGGGTATGAATATGACGACGGCATTCACCGTCTTCGTCCGACAGGCTGTTCGGCAGGGAAAAATACCCTTTGAAATTTCTTTAAATATTCCGAATGCTGAAACAATAGCGGCTATGGAAGAAGCCAATAAAATAAGCCGTGACCCAAATGCAAAACGCTATTCAAGTTTTGAAGAACTGCTAGCGGAGATCCAGAATGAAGTATGAGATTTTATCGACAGGCAGATTCAAAAAAGACTTAAAGGCAATTATGAAGCGAGGATACAATATCCAATTGCTGCAAGATGTTGTTTCTCTGTTGGCTAATGGAATGCCCTTGCCGGAGAAAAACAAAGACCATATGTTAACAGGTGATTGGATCGGCCATAGAAAATGCCATATTATTCCCGACTGGCTTTTGATTTACCGGATTGACAAAGATGTTTTAGTTTTGACGCTTACCAGAACAGGTACACACAGCGACTTGTTTTGAACAAAGCACTAAAATGCAGGAGGACTGCCCAGCATGAGCAGTCCTTTTTAAAGCTCTGGAGCCCTTGCACTGCAAGGGTTTCAACTTTTTAGGTGTTAAACGCCAGTTAAGGAAAAGGGAGTAATTATGTAGTTCAGATCAGCTTACCCCAGGAATCATAGGTGTAGCCGACAACCTGGGTTCCTGCACCGTCGAACAGGCCAATAATATCCCCTTCAGCATTACGGATATAATAGTACTCTGTGCCGTTCAGGTTCATGGAGGTTTGGATGCTATAGCTTTTGCCATATGCTGCTTCCCAATTCAAGGATATGCGGTTGATGGGCTTAATTGCGCCCAGGTCGGCGTAAATCCATTGCGGGTCACTGAAGGCACTGGACCAGCGGGTTTGGAGATCGTTATCAAAGGCTTTCTCAGCTGAGTAACTGGAGTTTACTGCGGAAGAGGCGACAAAGTTGCTTTTATAGACACTAAATTCCCAGAGCGAATAGCCATAAGGGGTTGCTCTTTGAGTACCACATTCATTCACTCTTAATAAAGTAAGGGTTTAGCGACAACTTTGTTGACAAACACCGCCAATGCTAAGCGAATCAAGAATCTTTCCAGTCACAAGTCAGGCGTTTCAGATGCGGAATGGAACTAATATAAAAACAGGTATTTAGTGCATTTAGCATTAATACCTGTTTTCACGATTACGCTAATATTGAGCCGTAAATTGACTCCAAAACAACTGCCGTCCTATCCTATTCTGTACCAACCAGTTCAGATAA
>JAJZSC010000117.1 GCA_021849995.1 Bacillota bacterium
TGTCTGACCCCGATCTCGGGAGGAATCCCTTCCGCCAATTCTTCTGAAACAGAAGCCTTAACCCTTTCAAAAACGTACCCTCTCTCACGAAGCAATGACGCCCTGCGAGGAGATGAAGAAGCAAGCACGAGCATGTTACACCTTCCTTGACAGCAAATAACCTCCCACAGCTCCCAAAAGGGTTGCAATTGTAATACTTATACGACAACCAAAAGAGAGCGAGAGAAAAAAGAAATCCACATATGTATGAGAGGGTATATCGATGACCGCCGGCCGTAAAAACGGAGCAAGAATACCGTATTTTTCCAAGCCAAAACCAACTAAAGTCCCCAGGGCCGCTCCAATCATAATAAGCAAGACGGTTCTTCCTGCCCCTGAGGAATTTCGTCCAACCGCCATAATTCTTTCCCCTTCCGTACACAGCAAGTCTGTAAAAACCAAGATTGACTCCTAAAAAGCCTTCATATAAGTGTAGCATCTTCACCATGACTAAGCAAGTTCGACACAGTTCTTCTTCACTATATAAAACATGAAAGAAACAGCCCTAATTCAATAAATAACGGGTTTAATTTTCAAATGCAAATCCGATATTATCAGTGAACTTGCTCTATATTTACCTAGTTATTCTATCTGAAAATCACGGATGTTTTCAGATCTAAAAACTTGGTTTCAATAATGAGATATTTGGAAGTAAAATTCCAATTCCGCTATATAGTTTAATTTAAACGGTTAGGACGAGTGAATAGGTTGCCATTGAAACTCATGTTATAATTACGGTATGGGTTAATTTATGATTTAATACATATTTATTGGATATTGTGTAATTCATTGATGCAATTCTTAAGGAAAGGAATTTAATAATATGATGAAAGAAATTAAAATGCGCAGAAGTATTAGAAAATATACTGCTGAACCGGTTGAAGATGAAAAAATAATTGAGTTACTGGAGAGTGCAAGGCTGGCTCCTTCCGGTGACAATACACAACCTTGGCATTTTATTGTCGTTAAATCGGAATTGATTAGACATCAGTTAGCTAAAGTATCTAATAACCAAAAATGGATGCTCACCGCACCGGTTTTCATCGTGTGTGTTGCAGATATACGTTCTAGAATAGCAGACGATGTGGATCTATCGTTAAATGAAAATAGTCAGCTAGTAGAACTTAAGCAGATAATCAGGGATACATCAATTTCCATAGGACATATACTGCTTGAAGCTGAAAACTTAGGACTAGGTACCTGTTGGGTTGCATGGTTCATCCAAGAAGAAATCAGACCAGTTTTAAATATTCCTGCTGATAAATATGTCGTTGGCATTATCACTCTTGGTCATGCCGCTGAAACACCGAAAGCACGTCCCCGAAAAAAACTCGAAGACCTAGTACATTATGAAAAATGGTAAACGGTTGGAGCGAGGTGCATAATACGTCTGTTGTGAAGCTTATCTAACCACCCAAATATTATTTCCCATAAAAATAACCGCCACGTGGACGGTTTATAGTAGCAACTTTAGAGTTTAATGTAAGCTAAACATTCCCCTTTAACACGATCTCCCCCTAAGGTAATCGGCAGCTGCTGCCACAACTGCCGATTCGAAACGTAGTACACAGCGTATCCTACAAAATGGTTTGATCTTTAAAGACCAACATTTTTTTGCTTCATATAAGAAATACGTTCATTGATCTAATTATTAGGGGGGGTAACCTCTACCAATATTTTCACACTAACAGAGACATTTTTTGTTTCGAATAATCGGTCTTTAGCGAAGTTATGTTACCAGACGTTCTTATTGAACTCATAAAATCCGATAATGATGGTTACGTAAGTCCCCTCGTACATTTTTGAACGAGGGGACTGTTAATTATCATCGTTAATGCCTTTTGTTATACGATGTGGCCTTCCCTATGAAATGCTTTTAGAAATAAACATCAATAAAGCTACATGAGAAGCTAGACCAATTAAAGAAGTTATTATCATTCCTTTTTGTTTAGTCTTAATGAAATAGAATAAGACAGCCACAAATATTGCAACAAAAAAGAACTCAAGAAATACTTGCGCACTAGATGTAATTCCAACCAATCCGATTGAAAATGAACTAAGTGCATAACTAAGGAAAATTAGTCCTAAAAATAAAACTTCGCAAGCAGCTAATAAGGAGGTAAAGATAATAATAATACGATTGGCGAACTTCTTCAAACACAACCACCCTCTCTTTTCAGAAAGAAAATAACTCTATTAGAAAATTAATTATCTTACTCCTATATGTCTTCGACATATTGTAATATATTTCCTCCTGTGTCGGATATCTCTCACAAGTAACTGATTATTTCTCAATTATCGAGGCACTAACCACGGCAGTTTAGAACTGACATACGAACAATCAGAATCTATACTCGGGTTCGGAGAAACTAAAAAAAGCGGCCTCGAAAATAGATAACCACTTGAGTCCAAAGAAAATGGCCTTGGAACAACGTAAAAAAAGTGGGTTGCAACGCTATTGCAATGATAAGTAAAAATGAGCCGATTCAAACGTAATCCAATACTATCTTATTTAATAAAAAGAATTAGAAGCAACTATGAAAATGCATTCTCGTAAGGAAGAATATCTTTTTTCATAGAGGGATGCCACCCGTTGGTAAGAACCTCCCCTATGACCTATCGCTTATGCCAGAGAAAATACGTTCACACTATTTTAGACACGACCCTACCTGACCCTAACGAAAGCACACTCCCATTAGTACTATGAACGTATATAGGACCGGACCCTCCACTAACAAAATAGCCAAAAAGAAAAAACTGATTTTACGTTTTTCAAAATATTCAGAGTCAAAGGATAGGTCCCTAACAGCCTAGAATTAAAGGCTATTAAGTAATTGTAATCACAGTTGAAATCGTTTTTTCTTTTACTAAGTATGTAGTTCAAGTATAAGTAATGAACAACCGGGAAGAATGTTATTGTATGATAGCACTTTTTCCTAAATGTCATCATATAATATCGCAAGTCATTGCTCACCTTCTTTTACTCTGTTATACTAATTATACTAAGGGTATGAGGAAGTGAGCTCTTGAGCCAGAACGTTGAAGACTTTCTGAGTGAATGTCGTGATTTAATCGGGCAGCGAAAGATAACTCTTAACCATGATGCCGAAGCAACTAGAAAAAGACGGGAGACTCTTGACAAATTAGGATATAGCATTCAGGCAATGCTACAAGAGATAAAGGACTTAAACTCTAATGATCTACACAGTGGACCAGAACAGGACTATAACTATCCTAATGAAGTAGTGTGGATTTTCAAAAAGGTGATTCAGGGTAATCTAATCTATATCAAAATTAAAATTAGAAAAATTCCCATACGTAAAGACCTTTTTGTGACGAGCTTCCATCTTGACATGTATTGGTAAAATTCGTCTACTTCCAGTACTTAGAATAAAGTAATGAGAAGTGGAAATTGAAATAAAAAATGAAAGGTATGGAGAAGTTAAGAAAGGAAGAAGATTATGACAAAGAAAGAATTGTTTTGCGAAGATTGTCGTGGGATGAGAGCTACGACTCCAAAGGTAACAGAAATAAGTCATACAATTAGAGGTGAGGAGATTACGGTTACAGTAAATGTTCCTTTCTGTTCAGAATGTGGATGTGAGCTTTCCGATCTTGATGTTGAGGAATATCATCACGACCTTGCATTAAAGGAGTACCGAAGGCGTAAGGGACTATTGTACACAGACCAGATAAAAGCTATCAGAGAGAAGTATGGCCTGTCCCAAAGGGCTTTTGCCAGGGCTCTTGGCTTTGCTGAACCAACCATTAATAGATATGAACTCGGTGCTCTTCAAGATACTCTTCATAACAACATCCTAGTATTGGTAAACGACTCTAGTGTTATGTTGAAAATGGCAAGTTTAAATAAGGACAATCTATCCGAGAAAGAGTTTACTACTCTGGTTGAAACCCTGAATAAGATTAAGTCAGATAGACCTTCAGAAACACAACAAGACGGCATCATAGGTTACATGGTAAAAAATCTTGACCGTCTAAATAGGAAAGTGGATGAACTTCTTAAAGATTCGAAAAGAGCTACACACTCACACGGTTTAAAGATACAACCAGATCATGAGTGGCAAATTGAAGCCTTACCCAAAGTACGGACAAATCCGTTTGAACCCAGACGTTCATTTGAATTGGAACCTTCGTTTAGTAATTGGGACGAGACATTTCTTCAACTAGATAATGGGAGGTGACACTATGTCGGAGCAACTACAAATACTCATCAAGTGGTTTAATAAATTAGAGGACAAACAAAAAGATGATCTCATGAAGCATATAAATTCCAAGGCTTTTTTACCTGAAAAAGAAACTTTTAATTCATTTAAAGCATTAAGAAATGAAATTGTCAATTTAATTACAACAGGACAAGAAGAAGATATTATACTCCAAAAACTCACTGTTGGAGGAATGGAAGAAAAAACAGGCAACATCTTTTTCAAATATTGTTCTTCAATGTTGAATCCATTACGAGAATGCCAAATTATAAACTCTCTGGAACTTGATGGTCTGAAAAATGTAATGGATTTTATTATTCACAAGATGTTTATCTACAGAGAATATGGTCACTACCCATTTGATACCGTGGTTAAAGCAGGGAATTTCAGAAATCAAACGGAAGCTCAAAAAGTTCTTCGTTTTTTGCACAAAACTATATTTCAAGTTGCAAGAAGGGATATTAGTCCAGATACTTTCAAACTAATTTTACTCAACGATTATGACTTGTCACCCGACTCAGTTGAAATTATCACGGACTTACTAAAAACAAATGCCTATGAACTTCACCAGGCTCAACTTTTTTATATTATAGACGAAGTACAGGATAGACTTGAAGAGCTTTTTGCGGATGCGAATGAAGATGACGAGGTAGAGGAAGATTAAAGAGGACCTCTCCCCTATTAGAATGATGGTAGACTATTCCAAATGCGAATAGTTTTCTATTCCATAACTACCTATGGATATTTTGAGCCTTCTATGGTAAGGCAGGATGGCTGTTCAGTGATACGACTAAGGGGGCCAAAGCCAGTGCAGTCGTTTATAGCCTTGTTGAAACGGCAAAGGCGAACAAACTCAATGTTTACATGTATCTATTCTACCTCTTCAGCAAAATGCCAGGGACTAATTTTAAAACCGATCCATCGCTTCTTGATGACTTTTTGCCCTGGTCGCAAAAGCTACCGGACTACTGCCGCAACATAAATCATTGAATGATAGGATGACCTAAAACCCCGGCACGCTGATTGCTGGGGTTTTATTGTCAATGCACCCGTTTATTAAGCGCTACGCTCTTCTGAAACGAAATATTCAATATCCTTCCACGATAGCAAAAATAATCCAAGAAAAACCGAAAAAGCCAGACCTAACGATCTGGCTCAATATGTTCCCCCATACACTCCGTCACAATAAAAAGACAATCACTCTCTCAAACCCGCTCATATCAGGGCTTTCAATCAACACCGATATAGCACTATTATCGTCTCCACGTGCCCTGTCTGAGGAAACATGAATCCCCTTCTTTTACGTGAAAAATAAGACTAACCAAATTATATGGTTAGTCTTATTGTATTGTTATTTTCCCAAAATAGCAGGTCATAAAGTGGAAGCATATCTTTTCCAAACGGAAATTTTATGATCCAAGTTACATTTTGCATTATTATTCATATATGGTAAGTTCCTATAGAAACACCTAAAAATCATTCGCCACCAATGGTAAGTTTACCTTTATTTTTCTCGATAGGTCATATAAGTAACACCATGACTAGTCGCTGAAAATATTATTTGTTCGCTAAACTCCCAACAAACGAAGCTTGGAGTACAGAAACTTTTATCACTCATATCATACATGCTTAATTAACTACCGGATCCTCATCAATAACTTTATACTTTTAGGCATAGCAGTGCTACAATCTTGTTAGGAAGTGGTGTCCCGCCTAAAAATGTATCCGCCAGATTGGGTCATAGTTCATTATGCTCATGCATTGGAATCAGTTGGCCGACAAGCAGCTGACAAATTGGATGAAATTATGGCTAAAAAATAAACCTTGCAATACATCAAATTTGATTTATAATGGGATTAAGACTAAAACATCAAATATGGTGTATTATTTTCGTAACAAGGGGCCAAAATATGAGTGTTTACCGATATGCCACGCTGGGAGGTAAAGACTTAATTGCTGATTACTTAAAGAGCCTTCCGAAAGATGAACAAGCAGAAGGTCAACTTATAATGACGCAACTCGAACAAAAAGGACTAGATTATTTAAGAGAGATCCTCGATACACGTCAGATTGAAAAAAAGCTCTGGGAAATAAAATTCCCAAGGAAGAACCGATTTTTTTATATCATTGCTGATGTAGACAATTTCTATATCGTCCATGCCTGCCGGAAGCAAAAAGGAAAAACTGAAAAATTCGAGATAGATAAGCTAAACAACGCGCTAAGGAAATCGGAAAAGAACTAGGGAGGATTTTCGTTTAACTTAGAAGGGGGAATAAAAAATGCCATTCGTAAAGGTCAATATTCAGGATGAGACAGAGAAATTTCAAAAAGAAGATCCGGAATTTGCAAGAGAATATGAGATAATCGAGACAGAGTATGAGCTCATAAAAATGGCTGTAGAAATGCGGAAGCAGCTCGGAGTGACCCAACCCGAAATCGCTCAGGAATCCGGACTTTCTCAGCAAGCCGTTTCAAGGCTTGAAAAGGTTGGTCATTCTCCGACACTACGAAACTTCCTCAAATATTTATCAGGAATGGGCATTGAAATTGAGCTCAAAAAAAAAGCTATGGAAAAGGACGAGCGTCTAGCAGTATAAAGGGTCACTGAAGGAGAAAAATGCCAGCCACAAATACGGCTGGCATTTTTTATTGTCATTTTCAGGTACAAAAGGTGTAGAAGAAATACCTTAACCTTCTGGTTTCCTAAATATTCTTGAAACATTTACAAATGTTAGTAATATAATTCATATCATAAGTAAATAAAGTTGACTCTTCAAAACCAGAAAAGTCAGCTTTATTCCTTATAGTACCCCTATAGGTACGCCACTATGCCTATCTCAACAGCTCTACCCCCGCTATTCCTGGTCTGGTCATCTCATATGGGTTTAAAATCAAATCAAGTTCCTCTTTCGATAGAATCCCTTTTTCTAAGACGATTTCCGAGACTGGCCGCCCATAAAGAATGGCCTCTTTGGCTATGATTGAAGCCACTTCATATCCCACATGGGGGTTAATTGCAGTAACTAGTCCGACACTGTTTTCCACCATTGCCCTGCAACGTTCTACATTTGCGGTAATACCTGCGACACAGCGGTCTCGGAAAACACGGGTCACATTGCGCAAAATGTCCAGGGATTGGAGTAAATTGAAAACGACGACGGGTTCCATAACATTGAGCTCAAGTTGGCCTGCCCCACAGGCTAAGCCGATGGTGAAGTCATTCCCTTGAACCTGAAAAGCTACCTGATTGACCACTTCAGCAATTACCGGATTAACCTTTCCAGGCATGATGGAAGAGCCCGGTTGCATCGGTGGTAAATTCAATTCATTTAACCCGGTTCGCGGACCGGAGGCCATCAGGCGCAGGTCATTGGCTATTTTTGAAAGGTTGACCGCCAAGGTCCTTAAAGATCCGGAAACCTCCATGAATGCGTCTGTGTTCTGCGTAGCATCCACCAGATCCTCGGCAAGACGTAAAGGCAGACTTGTCCATTCTTGCATCAGCTCTGTCACTTTCTCAATATAGCGAGGATCAGCATTTAACCCGGTGCCAACTGCCGTTGCTCCCATATTTATAACTTCAAGAGATCGAATGGCTTCTTTAATTCTCTTAATATCCCGCCCTAACATGTGCGCATAGGCTGCAAACTCCTGTCCTAAGCGAATAGGAACAGCATCTTGAAGATGAGTTCTCCCCATTTTAATCACACCATCAAACTCTTGGGCCTTATCTTCAAAGGATTGGCGCAAGCTGTCTAAGACTTGGAGCAAATCATGGGCCACATTTAAACAAGCAACACGAATTGCCGTGGGGAAAACATCATTGGTGCTTTGAGCCATATTTACAT
>JAJZSC010000118.1 GCA_021849995.1 Bacillota bacterium
AGGAAGTTAGATGAGTAATCTTTATCGCTTAGAACCAAAACACAATCACGGAAGTGTTACACATACTTCCTGTGATCAAGGACATTCACATCAATGTCTTGATATTAGCGGTCCAGCAATTCCCACTGCTGACGGCAGCCACATCCATCATTCAGAGGGCTGGGTCCTCTACGAATACGGTCATACTCATTACTACAAAGCCGTATCAGGTCCCTCAATCCTAATGCCTAATGGAGAACATGTACATGACTGGAATTTCTACACAAGCCTAGATAACGGACACCGTCATCATGTACACGGAACTGACATGCCTGCTCCAGGAGCATAGCCTAAAGCTGATTTTAAGGTTAATACTTTATCGAGTTAACCTAGTTTCTTAGCAGGTTTACACCAAGCTCCTTAGCCAAATCATTAAGCTCGTTTAAAATATTTTCTGCTACCGGTATTCCCTCTTGCCGCCTAGTTTGGGCGATGGCTTCCCTTCTTTCCCCTGGAATCCTAATCTCATCGAATCCTTCAGCAAGCGGGATTGATTTAATTCCCTGCACCATATCGAGAAGTCTAGCGAAGAAAGTTTCTGTGGGCATAAATCGAGATACATCTACCGCTATAAAACAATGCCCCATGTTAACGGGTTTTTCACTATCGTCATAAATCCAGCCTACCTCAGTTCCGTACCCTGACCCAGATAGTATCCCAGCTAATATCTCAACTGCTACTGCCAAGGCAAAACCCTTACCGCCGCCAAGTGTTAAAAGCGCTCCATCTAATGCCTCTTTTGCATCAGTTGTAGGGCGCCCCTCCTTATCCAAGGCCCAGCCAAGAGGTATCTCCTTACCTTGCTTAGCGGCTAAAAGTATATTCCCTCTGGCCACCGTCGATGTCGAAGTATCAACAATTATAGATGTCTGGTTATTTGGAAAGCCAAAAGTCATTGGGTTAGTTCCAAAGTATGGTCGTTTTCCTCCCCACGGAGCAACTCCACAAGGAGCATTCGTAAATACTATTCCAATCATATTTTCCTTAATGGCTTGCTTACAATAATAAGAAGCTGCCCCAAAGTGGTTACTGTGTTTTGCAGTAACCATTCCAATACCGTATTCCTTAGCAAGATTAATAGCTGTCTCCATTGATTTCACTGATACTACATGTCCTAGAGCATTATCCCCATCAACAACGGCGGTAGCGCCCGAAACACTTACCTGAATATTTGGTCTTGGATTAATCCTGCCTTTTCTAAAGCTTACTAAGTACTGGGGCAAACGACTGACTCCATGAGTGTCAATACCGTCCAGACTGATGTCTAATACCACTTTAGCTATAACTTCAGAATCCTCTTTAGAAACACCGCACGCTTCAATTAGTTGACGGCAAAAGAGCTCAACTTGTTCTAACGGAAATTTTGAATTCATTTACTTGTCCCCACTTCTACTATTATGTCTAGTTGATTGCCAGAATATCTTAACAGATTAGTGAAAAATGAATTGCTCCCTTTATTCATACTTATGTTATATGTATGTCCTAATCTATAATAGCTGAAATCCCGTTGATTTTCTAGAGTTTAACTCGTTCAGAGCTAATCTCCGAAAATAATTGAGAATTAGTTCCTAATATTTCTAAATCCCTTATCTGGATATGCTGTCCTTCAGGCCAAAGTGCGACCTTTCCCCCTGCTTCCTTTACCAGGAGTAACCCAGCTGCTATGTCCCAGAGATTCAAGTCACGTTCCCAATATCCATCTATTCTTCCTGCTGCGACATAAGCCAAAGCGGTAGCTGCACTACCGAGAGCCCTCATTCCTCCTACCAAATCAGCCAGCTTAAAAAGCTTAGAATCTTGTTTGCGTCTACCAACAGAGATTGCTACCAAGGCCTTTTCTAATTCATTTACGGCACTTACCTTTATCGGTACTCCGTTACAAGTAGCCCCTTGACCTTGCTCGGCCGAAAACATTTCGTCTATTACAGGGTTATAAACTACACCAGCAATCAACTCCGAATCTAAATATAGCGCAATAGAAATGGCCAATAGTGGTATTCCGTACGCAAAATTGAGTGTGCCATCAATTGGATCTACTACCCAGACAAACCCTCTTTCAGGTAGAATTGAACCCATGGCCTCATGGCTCAAGTACTCCTCCTCTTCACCTAACACTCGATGACCAGGAAATCGCATTTCAATGGTTTTCCTCAAGAAAGCTTCAACCTCTGTATCATACTCAGTTACGATATCCATGGCAGAAGATTTTTGGCTAATTTTTTTTGCCCCTTTGAACCCTTTTAATACGATTTCTCCAGCTTCACGGGCTAATATCTCCAATTCGGGAACCCATCTCCTAGAACTCAAACCAATTCACCTTCTTAAACTTTTTTTGAATGCGTATTTTAGATTCATCTTGCCTTTTCAATCTAGGGTATCTGCTCACCTTCCTGAACCATGCCCAGGTCCTTGGTCCGCTTTTCTCTCCATTCTCTATATTTATCTAAATCCTTGGAAATCTGGTTTACTATAAATCCAATGACGGTAGCATCATCCAAAAATCCTGCCACCGGAATGAAGTCAGGAACCATATCCGGCGGAGTTACGAAATAAAGCAATCCTGCAACTAAAAGAATCAATGATCTCTTCGGAACATCCTTATACTCTCCGTTAATCCAATCTTTAAACAAAGCAAGAAGTAACTCCAATTTATCCAAAAAACCTTTGAGAGCTCCAGAGTTCTTAAATACTTTTTGCATAGCGAGTTGCAATAGTGATGAGGCTTTCTTTTTATCTGCTACATACTCAACAGCCTTTGATTCATAAAGCCTTAAACGCTCGTTGTTTCTATTCTCAGCTGGCATCTAATACGCCCCCTCTACTTATAAGCTAGCTTGTCACTACGAAAGGCTTTCCAGTCATAGGTGCTAACTCAACTTTATTTCTTTCATGCTCTATCTCCTTATCTGCTCAAATATTGTAATCATAAATTATTATTTTTTATTCAAGCGTGTTTATACATACTCAAATTATTTAACATCTTCCTCAAAAAGATTGATGTAATTGGACAATTCCAAGTATAATGTTTTTTCTTCTTCCTGCATATTCTTAAATGATTTTATGAAGGAGGAGAAAAATGTACCGAAAGCTCCTTTTCATTGTGATAAGTAAAAGACAGGCCCTTGTGCTTCTGCTTATTTTACTTATCTTAGCTCTTGGTGGTGTTTCAAGGATTATTTATGTCATTTCCTCAGGAATAAAAGACAAGGTTATCGTAATCGACCCAGGGCACGGAGGACAGGATCCTGGAGCTCAGTATGGCGGAGTTAAGGAAAAAGACCTTAACTTGGATATCGCCTACCGTTTAAAGAGTGTACTTGAACAAAAAGGAAGCCGCGTAATATTAACGAGGGATACAGATAAGGACTTTTTTCTACCCAACTTTGTAAAAGGCAGAATGGCTAAACGTGCAGAACTTAACCATAGGGTACAACTGGCCCTAACGAACAAAGCAGATATATTCGTTAGTATTCATGCCAATGGTTTTCCCCGCAGAAGCTCTTACGGCATGGAAACTTATTATCACTTAACATCTGCTGCAGGAAAAGAACTAGCAGACCGGATTCAAAAACATCTCTATACAATCCAGCCTGATAATAAACGTAGCGCTAAAGCAGGTGACTATTATGTTCTTAATCAAACTGAAATGCCCGCAGTTTTGGTGGAAGTAGGATTTCTATCCAACACCAGAGAAAGAGCTTTACTGATTACTGATAGGTATAAAGACTCCATTGCCTTAGCTATCTCAAACGGGATTGAAACCTTTTTTAATGATTTTCCTCTCGGAGTAAATGAATCTTCACCAACTTTGGCACAACAAAATGGACCAGATAAAACCAGCAATAACCAGTTTAACCTTTACTTCCCTGCAGATAGCTTTGAACAACTTACATCGGAGCAACGGATTGTAACTAGTCAGGAGTGGCTTGCACTTACTACCGCTCAACGAATAAAACTGATGCTAGAGGAGCTCTTTAAAGGGCCCAAAACAAATAATCTCGTTTTTCCGCTCAAATCAACCAACATCCTGGGTGTGAACATTCAAAACAGTATAGCTACGATAAACCTCAGCCAAAACGTTCGTGAAGAGTTTTCAGGAGGCGCCCTTGAAGAAGAAATGGCTATAAAATCCATTGTTTGGACCGTTTCTCAACTACCAGAAGTGAAAGGTACTAGAATACTGATTGAGGGAGATTTCGGGGATTCTATCGGGGGACACGTGTTACTTGACCATACTTTTACCCCTTCTCCTCCTGTCGGTAAAATAGCTCTCGTGATTGACGACTTTGGCATAAATAATCCTGGAACAAAAGAGATGCTCGAGTTGGGTATACCCATCACTGCAGCTGTCATGCCAAATCTGATGTTCACCAAAGAGGAAGCCCAACTCATCCATAATAAGGGCTATGAAATTATCCTCCATATGCCAATGGAAGCTAAAAGCGGGCAAGCTAACTGGTATGGACCCGGAACACTTACTACTAACCTTAGTAACGAAGAAATAAGAAATAGGCTTAACCAGGGCCTCGACTCCGTTATGTATGCAATTGGGATCAGTAATCATATGGGCTCTAAAGCTACTGAGGACGAAAGAGTCATCAAGGAACTTCTAAAAATAGCTAAAGAACGTCAATTGATTATATTAGATAGTAAGACTAGCGATAATTCACATTTATATAAAGAAGCAAAGAAAAATGGCAATCAAGCTGCAATTCGAGACATCTTCCTGGACAATTCCAATAGCCTTACATCAATTAAACAGCAAATTCGCTCCTTAAAAGATCTCGCGAAGAAGAATGGAAAAGCAATCGGCATTGGTCATGTAGGCCCTCAGGGAGTAACCACAGCTAGAGCAATCAAAGAAATGTTGCCAGAACTTGAAAAGGAAGGAATTCAGATAGTTCCTCTTTCTGAACTAGTGCAGTAAATCGGTTCACTTGGCATCAGTCATCTCCTCCGTTAATTTTCATGCTTTTTGGGGAACACCTTTGGATGATGGTTGATATGCTAAGAAAGCCCGCTACGTGTGAGTTGTTTGCCCCAAGTAGCGAGCTTTTATTTTATTTGCCTTTAGTTTCTGCTAATTGCGGTTGGGGGTAAAAAGTAATGTTATAACGCTCGCTTAACCAGCTGGCTTTCCAACTGTCAAGCAGCAAAACTGCGTAATTCTCATCCTTATCCAAAACTACAGTACTCATGCTTGACTCTTTTAAAATCTTAAGTTTATCTTCGTTCTTCTCAACCCACCGCACTAGTTCAAAAGGAAGATGATTGACCTGAACGTCTACTCCGTATTCCTCTCGTAATCTGTATTCTAATACTTCAAATTGCAGTTGGCCCACTACTCCAATAATTGGAGCTTCTACTCCGATATGGAGGTCACGGAAAACATGGATTGCCCCTTCTTCTTGCAACTCCTGAATACCTTTAATAAACTGTTTGCGTTTTAGGGCGTTAGCAATACCTATACGGGCAAAATTCTCCGGACTGAAAAACGGCATAGTTTCAAATTCGAGACCATCCTTCTCCGCTACCACATCCCCAATCCTGAAAAGACCGTTATCATGGACACCAATAATATCCCCTGCATAGGCTTCCTCTAAGATTGTACGCTCCTGTGCAAACAAAGTTTGTGGTTGAGCTAAACGAAGACGCCGATGAGACCTGGTATGAACTACATTCATCCCTCGTTCATAGCGACCAGAACAGATTCTAATAAATGCAATTCTATCCCTTTGCATTGCATTCATGTTAGCCTGAATTTTAAAGACAAATCCAGAAAAACTCGGTGTTTCTGGCGTCAAGGAGCCAATATTCGAACTTCTGGGACCGGGGCCTGGGGCTAATTCTAGAAAACTATGAAGAAAATTTGGTACGCCAAAATTATTTAATGCACTACCGAAAAAGACTGGAGTCACTTCCCCTTTATCCACCCGACTTTTTTCAAATTCGTTTCCAGCCAAGTCCAATAATTCAACTTCTTCCATAAGTTGATCCACTAGTTCTTGACCTATGCCGGCCTGAACTTCAGACTCAGATAGATTCCCCGATACCGAAAGAGGATTATTTTTGTTTCCTTCAACAAATCGTTCAACATGCCCGGTATGACGATCATATATTCCTTTAAAATCTTGACCCATACCAATAGGCCAATTCATTGCGTATGCCTCTATTCCAAGTACTTTTTCCACTTCATCCATGAGATCTATCGGGTTCTTGGCTTCACGGTCAAACTTGTTGATAAAAGTAAAGATAGGAATTCCTCTTTGACGGCAAACCTTAAACAGTTTTTTTGTCTGCTCCTCGACCCCCTTAGCTGCATCTATCAACATCACTGCACTGTCTGCCGCAGTCAAGGTTCTATAGGTATCCTCACTAAAATCCTGGTGCCCCGGTGTATCTAAAATATTTATCACATAACCGTTGTACTTAAACTGCATAACACTTGAAGTAATAGATATTCCACGCTGCCTCTCAAGTTCCATCCAGTCAGAAGTAGCATATCTTTCAGCTTTTCTAGCCTTGACATTTCCAGCCAGACGTATAGCTCCGCCAAATAACAGCAATTTTTCAGTTAGGGTAGTCTTTCCAGCATCAGGATGGGAGATAATTGCGAATGTCTTCCTTGTATTTATTTCTTGTTCCAACGATAATGTCACTTTGTTCAAACTCCTCTTTAATAGCTTGCTAAATTATTATTCCGAGTATTTTCGTTTCTCATTAACACATTATTATATTATATCATGTAGTTTAAATGACTGTAAGCAAAACTATCAACTGTAAAAACGTCGGGCAAATGTTTGAGCGCCATGTCACAACGGCAATGGCGCTCTATGTCTGAATTTCTAATCTAAAGACAATATTAGATTGTTTAAAGTCAAAATTTGCTTGTGAAAAGCAGCAGGATTTCAAGATCGTTCCGTGGAATATTGCAGAAGTTACCACAGAAAGGAAGTGGTAGAAATGAAATTATTTAACCTCTTATATGAATTCCTAGTAGATGATGGCTGGGAGTTCGAATTTGATGACCGTAACGAAATTTTCCGTCTTGAGGTTAGTGGTCTTAACTCGGAATTTATCTGTTTCATCATTGCGGACGAAGAGCAGGAATCTTTGATATGTAATACTTACATTCATGAGCAAATCCCTTTCCATAAACGATCCGAAATATGCGAGTTTATGAACCGGCTTAACTACGAACTAGCTAACGGCAATTTCGAAATGGATATGGAGGATGGCGAGGTAAGATTCAGAACATACCTAGATCTAGAAGGTTCCCAACCGTCTAAGGAGCAAGTACTTAATCTTATCTGGACCGGTTCTCAAATCTTCGATACCTATTTTCCTGGATTTATGAAAATAATTAACGAAGATTACACATCACTGGATGCCGTTAAACATTGTACTCCCAGCGGTGATCTGCCCTTGCTTTAAAGGCTGATAACCTTATCTGCCTCGTGCATTTTGCTTATAATAGTTGGCATGTTTGCTATTTTACCAGCTGCAACTTTTTCCTCCAGCTTATAATATTGAATACATGTTTGACAAGCCAGGATTTCTACTCCTGATTCTTCTAGCTTCATTATGGCTTCAAAGGCTGGGAAATCCTCAAGGATCAGATGTACACCCCTCTCAACTAATAACAAATGGGAGGGTTTTTTTTCTGCCTCTAAAAGCTTACGTAGAAAGTTTATCATTAGTTGTTTTCCCAATTCTTGATCCTGGTTTCCTATTTTGTCAGCTGATATTAGGTATACGAGATTCATAACCTACCCCTTCTTTCCCTGAGACTCATAACTATTTTTGATTGCAGCTTTAACCACTAGTATTTTAGTTCCAATGTAGATTCTCATAGTTATTGCAATCTGTCAATTATATATTACTTCATAATTATCTCTAATATTACCTTAATCTTATATTTATCTAAGTTTTATGTCAACCCATATTTTTACTCGACTGGATAATCTGACATTGGAATGAAACAATTACCTGTTTAAAATGAGAATCAAAGTAAATAATAAGAACGTCTCCAATACTTACAAAGGCTTGAAGGAG